>CAZHYA010000059.1:0-10233 GCA_964536525.1 uncultured Bacteroidales bacterium
CATCGAACCCCACGAACCATAATTGCCGGATCCGGCCGGCCAATCATAAAAAGGATGTCAGAGAAGAAACATTTCAGGTTCAATTATATCGTCAGGCTTTGGGTCGTCTATTTTTCCCTCTTACTGGTCATATTCCTGATATTTTTCGGGATCGCACGGGGATGGCTCGGCCATATGCCTTCTTTTGAGGAACTTGAAAACCCCGATCGGAACCTGGCCTCCGAGATCTATTCTTCAGATGGCTACCTTCTGGGCACCTACTACATCGAAAACCGCTCGGATGTATACTACAACGACCTTCCTCCCCACCTGGTGCAGGCCCTGCTGGCCACTGAAGACATCCGTTTCAGGAAGCATGCCGGTGTTGACCTCAAGGCCCTTGGCCGTGTTGCCTACGGGCTGGCCACAGGCAATTTTTCCGGTGGGGGCAGCACCCTGACGCAACAGCTGGCAAAAAACCCAGGGGTGAGCTCACCACATGGCAGCTTGTGAGCCGTAAGCTGAGGGAGTGGGTTACCGCCATCAAGCTCGAGAAGAACTACAGCAAGGAAGAAATCATGGCCATGTACCTCAACACGGTGTCGTTCGGACACCATGCCTTTGGCATCAAGTCGGCCGCAAGGACGTTCTTTAACAAGTCGGTCGACTCGCTTAACCTGCAGGAGTCGGCCCTGCTGATCGGCGTTGTGAATGCGCCTACCTGGTACAGCCCTGTTCGCAACCCTGAGCGGGCATTCAACAGAAGGAACCTCGTGCTCTCACAGATGCTGAAATACGATTTCATTACCGACAGCGTATACGACTCGGTGTCCGGCATCCCCATCGACATGTCGCATTTTAACGTACAGGACCACACGTCGGGTATGGCACGCTATTTCAGGGAATACCTCAGGTCGGAAATGAGTCAATGGTGCGACAACCACTTTCGGCCCGACGGAACCCCCTACAACCTTTACAGGGATGGGCTGAGGATCTATACCACGATCGACTCGCGCATGCAACGCTATGCCGAAGAGGCTGTTTCCGAACACCTCGGAGAGGACCTGCAGCCCGCTTTCTACCAACACTGGAAGGGATATACCTGGGCCCCTTTTGTGTTTGAGAAGGATGTGATCGAAGAAGAGGTTGAACAGCTCCTGACCCAGGCCATGAGGCGATCGGAGAGATACAGGAAAATGAGTGCCGCCGGCATCCCTACCGATTCCATAGAACTGGCGTTCAGGACACCTGCAGAGATGACCGTCTTCTCATGGGACGGCCCCATCGACACCCTCATGAGTCCTTTCGATTCGATCCGATACTATAAGCATATCCTGCAGGCCGGACTGCTGTCGATCGAGCCCACCACGGGAGAGGTGAAGGCCTATGTAGGCGGTATCGACTATCTCTACTTCAAATACGATCATGCCACCCTCAGCAGGAGACAGGTAGGATCCACCTTTAAGCCATTCCTCTATACCCTGGCCATGCAGGAGGGCGAATTTTCGCCCTGCTACAGGGTGGCCAATATACAGTATACCGTCGACCTTCCGACAGGAGAGATCTGGGCCCCCAGGAACTCCTCCACCAGCAGGATTGGCGAAATGGTAACGCTCAAATGGGCCCTTGCCAACTCCAACAACTGGATATCGGCCTTTCTCATGCGAAGGTACTCGCCCCTCTCAGTGGTGCGGATGGCCAGGAACATGGGGGTGAAGAGCAGCATCGACCCGGTGCCCTCCATCGCCCTGGGCTCCTGCGACCTCAGCCTCTATGAAATGGTGGGTGCCATGAACACCTTTGCCAGTAAAGGCATGTATGTGAAGCCACTTTTCATCACACGCATTGAAGATAAGAACGGGAACGTCATCGAGTCGTTCGTGCCGGAAAGAAAAGAAGCCATGAGCGAAGAAACGGCATTCCTGATGCTGGAGCTGATGAAAGGCGTCGTTGAGTCAGGGACCGGCATCAGGCTTAAACTCAAATACGGGTTCAACCATCCTATTGCAGGAAAAACAGGGACCACCCAGAACCAGTCCGACGGATGGTTCATGGGCATCGTCCCGGAACTCACAACCGGAGTGTGGGTGGGCTGTGAGGACCGCAGCGCGCATTTCCGCACCATCACCCTCGGTCAGGGAGCCAATATGGCATTGCCGATATGGGCCATCTATATGCAAAAGGTCTACGACGATCCAAGCCTTAATTATTCAAAGGGCGACTTTGAACCCCCGCTGAAGGAACTCTCGGTCGAACTCGACTGTGAGGAATCTGAGGCGGGAGAGAATACCGAAGAATACCATGACGACATCATTGAATTCTGACCCCCGGCATTCAGCAGCTTATGAAGAACAATTACTTCAATAAAATCCTGAAAGGGATCAGCAATTATCCTTCAAAAGCGTTGATCTGGCTCAGCATCGCCGTGATCACAGCCATCAATATCAATTACGAGAACTGGACCGACGAATACAAGATCATCGCCTGGGATGTGAACTCCTATTATGCCTACCTGCCGATGGTATTTGTTCACCACGACATCGACCTTGATTTCATCGATGAGGACCCTGCCAGGCACAAGGTCCACTTCTGGCCCGTGCCAACACCCACCGGAGGGAAAGCCATCCTGACCACCATGGGGCTCTCCTTCCTTTATGCGCCTTTCTTTTTTGCCGGTCACCTCTATGCCGGCATTTTTGGATATGACACTTCAGGGTTTTCGGCTCCTTACCAGATCGCCCTGATCTTCAGCTGTATCTTTTACCTCACCCTCGGGCTTTTCTTCCTTAGAAAATTCCTCAGGCTTTACTTTTCGGAAACCGTTACCACCCTCACCTTGCTTATTGTCCTCTTCGGCACCAACCTCCTGCATTATGTCACCGACGAGCCGACCATGAGCCATGCCTACAATTTCTCGCTCATCTCCATCTTCCTCTACATGGTTACAAGATGGTACGGTAGGCCCCGGCTGGTGAACACCATCATGATCGGCGCCCTGGCCGGGCTCATCACGTTGATCAGGCCCACCAACATCATCGTGCTGTTGTTCCTGCTGTTGTATGGCATCACTTCGTTCCGGGATCTGGGCCACAGGATGATGTTCTACCTCAGGCACCGCATGCTGCTGCTCGTCATGACGGCAGCATTCATCCTCGTATGGGTTCCGCAGTTCCTTTACTGGCACCATGTGTCGGGGAGCATCTTCCTGAACACCTACGGTACGGGGGGCGAAGGCTTCTTTTTTCACAACCCGCAATTCTGGCATATCCTCTTCAGCTATCGCAAGGGCTGGTTCGTTTACACTCCTGTCATGTTCGTCGCCCTCCTGGGATTTTATTTCCTTTACAGGAAGAACAGGGGCCTTTTCTGGCCCGTGCTGACATACTTGCTGGTAAATGCCTACATCCTGGCCTCCTGGTGGGCCTGGTGGAACGGCGGCAGCTTTGGGCAACGGTCGTTCATCGACATGTACGGGCTGATGGCCATCCCGGTGGCGGCACTCCTGGCATGGGCCCTGCAGAAAAAATTCTACATCTGGCTCCCCCTGGCGTTGATCATCACCGCACTGCTCTGCCTCAATATCTTCCAGACCCTGCAATACCGCGACAAGGCCCTTCACTTCGTGATGATGACGAAAGCATCATACTGGGCTGCCTTCCTCGACAGGTCCCCGCCCCAGCGATACTGGGACAACCTGGTGTATCCCGATTATGAAGCCGCAAGAAGGGGAGAATATTATACCGAAACAGAGATCCCCTACGGTCTTGAGAAACAGCTGGGGATGAGGGGGTACGAATACCTGCAACATCTTGAAGATTCCATCTCGGCCAACACTTCCATCGACAACGATACCGTCATTGAAACATGGATAAAACAACAGGCTTTGAAATCATTCAGAGAGAGGGTACAGGCTTACTACGATAAAGAAAGGAGATAAGCGCCCTCCCCGGAGCCCATCGACTTGATAATAACGCACATCTTTGTATCTTTGCTGCTTATTTGCACGCATATCATTTATCTTTCCGCATACTTATGACACAGGCAAAACCAGTATCAGTGATCATTCCGGCCTATAATGAGGAAGGTGGCCTCGGCGGCACCCTTGATCAGCTTGTTAAGGGCAAATACCATGAAAAATATGAGATCATCGTGGTCGATGACGGCTCTACCGACAGGACCAGGGAAATCGCTGAGTCTTACCCTGTCAGGGTGATCAGCCATACCGTGAATAAGGGTTACGGTGCCTCCCTAAAGACAGGCATCAGGAAGGCCGCCGGACATAAGATCGTATTTATGGATAGCGACGGGCAGCATAACCCGAAATTCCTCGACACCCTGGTAAGCATGCTCGACGAGCATGAGATGGTGATCGGCTGCCGCTCGGAAGACTCCTTTCAGGTTAAGAACAGGAAAGCCGGCAAAAAGTTGATCCGCCTGGTTGGCGAGTTCCTTGTCGAGCAGAAGCTTCCGGATTATAATTCAGGTTTCAGGGGGTTTTCCAAAGAGCTGATCAAAGACATGCTTCACTTCATGCCCAATGGTTTTTCTTTTTCCACCACCTCTACCCTGGCCTTCATGAAGGAAGGATATAATATAGGCACCTTCCCCATTGTGGTGGAGGAACGGGTTGGCCGCAGGAGCAACGTGAAGTTCGTCAAGGATGGCACCAAGACCCTCATGCTGCTACTGCGCATTATCATGCTGTTCAACCCCCTCAAGATCTTTTTGCCGGCCAGCCTTATCGCAGGATTTGCAGGGCTGGCCTATGGCATCTGGGGCTTTGTCATTGCCGACAGGTTTTCCAACGGCGCCATCATCCTCATTACGCTGGGCATGATCCTGTTCTTTATCGGCCTCATCGCCGACCAGATATCACTGCTCAACCGCAAACACTGAGTCATGAAGGAATACTCACCGGATTTCAGTAACAGGTGGCAGGACCGTGATGTGGAGGCACACTGGGACCGCGTGGCTTCCATCTACGTGGCCGAGAACGACAAGCTGAAGGCGACGCACGATCAGCGTTTCACCGAAAGTGTCAACTACCTGATGCCCGGGCCGCAACACAGGATCATCAACATCAGCAGCCGCGACTGTGAGGCTAACGACTATATCCTTAAAAAGGAAAAGACCGCCGATGTCTACAATACGGAAATCTCCTCAGGGCTCATGGAGGAAGCAAAAAAATACAGGCCATACGTAAAGCAGGTCAAGATCAGCACTTACTCTTCACTGCCCTACGAGGATGAATTCTTCGACCGGGTGCTCACCCTGGAAACGCTGGAGCATGTTGAGCAGCCGCTGCAGTTCCTGCTTGAGCTTCATCGTGTCGCCAGGCCGGGGGCACGCATGGTGCTAAGCTGCCCGCCCGCCACCAGCGAGATCCCTTACCAGGCCTTCACCTTTCTCTTTGGCGGCCATGGGGAGGGGCCCCATAAGTTCCCGTCGTCGGGGACGGTAAAGCGCTGGCTGGATCAGACCGGATGGAAGCTGCTGGAACATAAGGGAACCCTGCTGGTGCCGGTAGGGCCGAAATTTTTGAAAGCCTGGGGTGAAAAGCTTATTGAAGCCTGCCAGGGAACGTTTATTTCTGAACTGGGGATACGGCAATTTTTTGTTTGTGAGAAAGCCTGAGAAAATACAGGATGTGGTCCGTTCCGGACTCTGCAACCGCTGCGGCACCTGCGTGGGCCTGTCGGGTGGCAGGATCGCCTTCAGCGACCGGACAGGAAAATACCTGCCCCGGGTGCTCGACGATCCCGGCGACACCCTCAGCCGCGAGCTGATGCAATATTGCAGCGGCAAGGGTTTCAACTTTCCGGAGCAATCGGCGAGGATCTTTGGCAATGGCGTTCATCATAATGTGTTTACCGGGGCCTATCGCAACATCTATATCGGCAACTGCACCGATGAGGAAGTCAGGCGCAGCAGCGCCAGCGGAGGCATCCTGTCGTCGGTGCTCATCTGGCTGCTCGAAAAGGGCAGGATCGACGGAGCCGTGGTACTGGGGATGTCGGAGGAAGAGCCCTGGCTCACCAGGCCGTTCATCGCTACATCGAAAGAGGAAATACTGAAAGCCGCCCAGAGCAAGTACATCATCTCCTCGGTGAACGAGATCCTGCCCGAAATGGAAAGATTCAAAGGCAAACTCGCCTATGTGGGACTGCCCGGACAGGTGCAGTCGATCAGGCTGCTGCAGCAGGCACGACATCCATCGGTAAAAAACGTTGCCTATATCCTGGGGCCCTTCTATGGCAACACCCTGCACTTCTCGTCGGTCAGGAGCTTCCTTCGCACATACGGCGAGAAGGACTACAGGAATATCCGAAAACTGCATTTCCGCCATGGCGAATGGCCCGGCAACATGCGGGTGGAGCTGGAAGGAGGGCGCATCATCGAACTGCCCAAGTTCCATGCGAACTACCTCATCCCCTTTCACATCATGAAGAACAGCCTGCTGTGTACCGACCTGAGCAATGAATTCACGGATATCTCGGGGGGCGACGCATGGGCCCCGGTTTATGAAGAACGGGGCAAAGGCTTTTCGATGGTCCTGGCAAGGTCGGAGAAAGGACAGGCCATTCTCGACGAGATGGTTGGTGAGGGGAAGCTCGGGCTTGATCCCATCGATGAGAACGAGGCCATCGCCATGCATTCACACGGCTACGACCTGAAAAAGCGGGGCACCTTCATCCGAATGAAATACCGACGCTGGCTGGGCAGGAAAAACCCCGACTACGGGTACACGATGAAAGGATTTACGCTGAAACGCTACCTTATGGAGTTCATCATCGATGCCCTCTTCATCCTGATGGGGACCAGGGTGGCGAGGTTTGTCGTTGAAAGGATCCCTCCGCGCCTGGTGGGCAAACTCTTTGAAAGATCGCGCACCGTTTGGAAGCGATCGACAAAAAAGATAAAGAAGTCGCAACTGAATGGCTGAGATGAGATCAGGAACGTCAAATATGGCTAAAAGGAAAAAACGCAGGTTCAGCCCATTTCTGCTGGTCAGGCTGCTGGGCATCGGCTTGTTTATCTTCATCCTCACCACCATCGACCTGGGTGAGCTGTGGGAAAACATCCGTACGACCAGGGTCGACTTTTTCCTTTATGCGCTGGCCTTTCAGCTCCTGCTCCTCATGGCCAAGGCCCTGCGCTGGCATCTCATGAACAACGGGAGCCGGTCGATGGAACAGGTGATCAGGAGCTTCGGGGAATTCCTCGAGAGCTACGCCGTTGGCGTGATCACCCCCGGAAGGCTGGGCGAATTGATGAAAGCCGGTCATGCCACGGGAAAAAAAAGGGTGCTGGAGACAGGGTTCCGCATCCTCATTGAGCGTGGTCTCGACATCGGTTTCTTTGTGATCATCGCCGGTGCAGCCTTCATGTTCGCCTATACCGGCTTGATCACCTCTACGGCAGGCATCATCATTCTGGTGTCGGGCGCCGCCATCTTCCTGCTCTCCATGATGCTCATGAAGTCCAGGGCCGCCCTGAGGGCAGTACAGAAAGCGCTCAACAGCATCCCTTACCTGAAGCTCGACATGGAGCTGAGTTTCCACCACATCGGCAACCTCAACTATATATGGGTGGTACTGCTTTCGCTGATCAGCAATTTCAGCGCTTTTGTTTCATGCTATATGCTGGCGCTGGGACTGGATTTCGAGTTGTCGTTCCTGTTCATCTCGGGAGGCATCGCCATTGCAGGACTGCTCAACATGCTGCCGGTCACCGTGATGGGGCTTGGAACGCGTGAGGGCACCTTCCTCCTGCTCTTTAAGCCCATGGCCGAACCGCTCATACTGGCATTTTCGGGGCTGGTTTTCCTGGTGGCCCAGCTGGGAGGGGGGATTATGGCCCTGCTGCTCGGGCAACTGTTTCTCTATCATTCGCGTACGAAAAACAAAAACGCATCCTGAGCGGTTCTTTCAGCATGAAAGCTGACCGCTGCACCCCCTGTTATGCTTCCGGTTTGCCGGATTTGCGCAGATCCATGACCGCCCGGGCCACCAGCACGAAGGCGATCACGGGGAGCAGCCAGATGATCCTGCCGCTGTAGCGGCCCGAAACCACCGACACCACGCCCAGGAAAGCGGAATTGACCAGGTACAGCACCACAAAGAAGACCATGAAGGTGAGGATCTCCTTCGACAGGTATTTCCTTGCTTTCCTGATCACCATGAACCCTGTGATCACAGCCAGCGAAAGGATGGTGATGATGCGGAGCATCACATTCTGCGTATCGTAGGTGATCCGGTACGACTGCTGCCGCGCAGCCAGGTATTGTCCGTGTTCGCGGGGAAAATATGTTTTGATGGGGTAATTGATGTGCGACTTTTCCCCGAAGGGAGTATTCGGAATGAGATGAAAGGTGACCAGCTGGTTGCCAAATTCAGCAAAGGCATCGCGGATGAAGTGGTTCCTGTATTTGGGGATGCCCAGCACATCATCGACTACGGTCCCGTATATGCTGTCTTTGGCCAGCCAGCAATCGGCAAAGCCTTTGTACTGCTCACAGCCATCGTAAAGGAAACTCGTATCATGCCAAAGGAAATAGTGGTAGCGCGTATATTTCGGGATCACATTCCGGTATTCGCAGAGAAAGAATGAGGTGTCGGTTTCGCACCGCTCATTGACATAATCCTCGAGGATGCCCATCGAGATCAGCCTTGCGGTATACACCACATTGGAAACACGAGAGTACTTGAAGCCGACACCGTAATATGCATTGATGGAAGGGATCGACAGCCAGGCCAGCAGGAGGATCAGCGCCACGGGAATGAGTTTCCGGGGATGGATCCTGATAAAATCAAAACGCCTGAAAAGGTAGAAGAGGATCACCACCCCTGCCAGCGTGCCCGTGATGATGGGGATATTTGAAAAGTGTACGATGGTGGCATAAAAAGCGATGGCAGCTATGAGAATGAACCAGTAATAGGGTAGTTTCCTGCTCATCAACAGGAATGAAAAACCTATAAACGAGATATTCACCCACATGTCGGGCATCAGGTAGCTGGCGTACAACGGCAGGCCGGTGAACAGGGAGAGGATGCCGGTAAGGACAAAGGTCAGGAAAAACGACATCTTCGGACCGAGAATCCTGTATACCAACATGTTCAGAAATGCCGTCATCACCAGGGCCTGGAAGATCACGACCAGCCAGAGCGAATAGTACATGCTGATATGCCTTACCAGCCAGCAGTAGGTGATGGGCCGGCTGACAGGGATCTGGTTGTCGAGGAAGCCAAAAAGGATATAGGAGCCCGAATCGGGATGCAGGATGGGATAACCGTTCTCCAGGGCAGGCTGCAGCAGCAGCAGGGCCGAAAGGATGAACCACCAGCCATCTATGAGGTATCGCCAATATTTGTTTTGCAGGATCGACGTTTGCATGACATCTCGCTTATTTCAGGTATTTTCTGCTGAAAATATTGTATTTCAGGATACACCATATGGCACGGAAACCATCACGTGCACCGATCTTTTTCCCCTCATCGTAAGTACGCCCGTAATAGGAAATACCCACCTCGTAGATCCGGATCCCCGGGAACCGGGAGATCTTGGCCGTTACCTCCGGCTCAAATCCAAAGCGCTTCTCCCTGAAATGGATCTTCTTCAGGTAATCGGCCCTGAAGAGCTTGTAGCAGGTTTCCATATCGCTAAGGTTCAGGTTGGTGAACATGTTGGAGAGGAAAGTGAGGAATTTGTTCCCGATGGAATGCCAGAAGAACAGGATCCGGTGCGGGGTCCCTCCCATAAACCGCGAGCCGTAAACCACATCGGCTTGGCCTGCGATGACCGGTTTCAGCAGCAGGTTATATTCTTCCGGATCATACTCCAGGTCGGCATCCTGGATGATGATATAATCGCCTTTTGCCTCTTCGATGCCACGGTGCAGCGCAGCCCCCTTGCCCATGTTCACGGGCTGTTCGTAAAAGCTGATCTCGTGATCACGGTGCGCTTCGATGTATTCTTTCACCACCTCCGCAGTGTTATCGGACGAGCAGTCGTTCACGATGATGATCTCTTTCGTAAAACCCCCGTCGAGCTTTACATCCAACACCTTGTCGAGGATGAGATGGATGGTGTTTTCTTCATTGTAGGCAGGGATGATGACGGAAAGTTTCATGATCGTAATATTGGCTGGCAACTGCCAAATGTAAGAAATTTTGGCTTTGGAGCGCTGAAATAAGGGAGGAGAATAGTATTGAGATATGAGACCGGAAGACCTGGGACTGTGGGACCGTGGGACTG
>CAZHYA010000060.1:0-10203 GCA_964536525.1 uncultured Bacteroidales bacterium
GATACGACGGGGTGACCATCCTGGAGGATGTCAATCTCGACATCCGTGAGGGCGATTTTATCGGCGTCATAGGACCGAACGGGGGAGGCAAGACCACGCTGGTAAAACTGATCATGGGCATGGTAAAGCCCGTGAAGGGAAAAGTTAATTATTTACTGCCCCATACCACCGGCAAGAGCAAGATCGGATATCTTCCGCAGGTACATGCCTTCGACAACAAGTTTCCGATCGTGGTCAGGGATGTGATCCTTTCCGGCCTTCCCTATAAGCGTAAGCTGATCTCCGGACACACTGCCACCGAGCGTGCGCAGGCCGATCGATGGATGGAGCGGATGGGCATCACCCATCTGGCCGATAAGCCGGTGGGCAAACTATCGGGTGGGGAGATGCAGCGTGCTTTCCTTTGCCGTTCGCTGATCTCTGAGCCCGAACTGCTGATACTGGACGAGCCCGACACCTATGTCGACAACCGCTTCGAGAATGAACTGTATGCCACCCTGAAGGAGCTGAATGAGCGGATGGCCATCCTGCTGGTATCCCACGACGTGGGTACCATCACCTATTATATCAGGAGCATCGCGTGCGTAAACAGGAGCCTGCATTATCACCGGTCGAACGTGATCACCGAAAAACAGCTTGCTTCCTATAACTGCCCCATACAGATCATCACCCATGGCGAAGTGCCGCATACGGTACTCGGAAAACATGATCATGAACACTGATGATGGAACTGCTGGCATATGACTTCTTCCGCAATGCATTGATTGCTTCGGTGCTGGCTGCCATCAGTTGTGGTATTATCGGTACTTACATCGTGGCGAAGCGCATGGTGTTCATCAGCGGAGGGATCACGCACGCCTCATTCGGCGGCATCGGCATAGGCTATTTTTTCGGTTTCAACCCCATACTCGGGGCGGCGGTGTTTGCGGTGCTTTCGGCCCTGGGTATTGAATATGCGTCGAGAAAGACAGAGATCAGGGAAGATTCGGCCATTGCCATCCTCTGGGCTTTGGGGATGGCCATCGGGGTGATCTTCGTGTTCATCACGCCGGGTTATGCGCCCAACCTGCTTTCCTACCTGTTCGGCAACATCCTCACGGTAGGAATCGCCGACCTGGTGATGTTGTCGGTGCTGGTGCTGGCGATCCTGGCATTCTTTCTCATGCAATTCAAAAACATCCTCTATATCGCCTTCGATGAATCGTTTGCCAGGGCCATGAAACTGCCTGTCGACCTGATCAAGTATATCATGATCAGCCTGGTGGCACTCACCATCGTATTCAACATCAGGGTGGTGGGGATCATCCTGGTGATCTCGCTGCTCACCATCCCGCAAACTATCGCCAACATGTTCGTGAAAAGGTTCTTTAACATCATGCTCGTATCGGTGGCGATCGCCCTGGCAGGAACCATCGCAGGGCTCATCCTGGCCTGGCTTTTCGACATCCCCTCCGGGGCGGCGATCATCTTCTTCCTGGTGATCCTTTTCTTCCTCGCGAGGCTGTTGTTATGGATTGTCAAGCGCTGAGGGGAACCCGGTTATTGATCCCTGATCCGGGATGCCTGCCCGTCCGCCTCCGGCGGTTAAGCCGATCGCAGGAATTTGCCTTTTTAATTTCAGCTCACCAGGGTTCCCGGAATTACCGGCTCAGCGGTTTAATTTCTCTGGTCACTTCACCGCATTTCAGCATCGAGCTCCCGAAGTAGGGGTTCCTGATTTCTTTTTCCGTGCTCAGCCAGTCAGCCCCTTTGTTGTTATCGGCCATGGGGCAGTGAAGCACATAAATGGTTTCTCCGAGCGGGCTAAATGAGCTGGTCATTGCGATCATTGTGACTGAAACGGCTTGAAAGGCCCTCCTCAGTTGTTCGATATCAGAGAAATGCATAACATGTTGCAGGCTGTTATCCAGCCTGCTCCGGTAATCCATCCATGCATCATGTGCATCGCCATTAAACAGCTCCATGTCGATTTTATCCAAGGCAGACTTCATGCCGGAAGCAAATTTTTGCGCTTCAGGAAAGTCATCGCCGGCCAATGCATCTTTCCATTGCAGGTACGCAGCATATAAAGGTTGTAGAGCATCCCTGGCTTCCTTGTCGACAGGCATCGTTTCCGATGCCCCTGCTTCTGATTTTTCCACATGCCCTTCGTGTGATGCAATTTCTTCCATATCCGCTTCATCCGGCCCATCCTGCGTGCGGCCGTGATTGTGGCCGGTCATTGGCTGTCCTCCTTCCGGGCTCATCATGCTGGGTTTTCCGGCCAACTGTGCGGCTGCATCAATGCTGAATGTTCCGCTCACAGCAATTTCGTCACCTTCCTCAAGGCCACTTTCCACGATGTAGCGATCTCCCAAAGACGGGCCTAAGGTCACTTCACGCATGACAAAATTCACGCCCTGATCCGATTTTGTTTTGATGTATACCAACGAGCGTTTACCTGTCCACATCACGGCCTTTTTGGGTACCACAAGTGAATTTGATTTTTTCGTTAATCCGGCTTCAACCACGCCTGAAGCAAACATTTCAGGCTTAAGTTTCCCGTTTGCATTGTTATATTCGACCCTTGCCTGTACCACCCTTGTTTTGGGGTTGATCACCGGATCGAGATAGGAGATGACGCCTTCGAAAATTTCTCCCGGACGGGAGGATAATGAAAATGCAATTTTATCGCCTTTCTTAACCCATGCCATATCCGATTCATACACATCAAACAAAATCCAGACTTTTGAAAGGTCGGCTATTTCATAAATAGGTTCTCCTCCACGAACATAATCGCCCGTGTTTATCATCTTGGTTGTAACATATCCTGAAACATCGGCCTGTACAGGGAATTCCTCCTGTATTTTTCCTGAATTCAGTATTCCCTGGATTTGATGATCTGAGAGCTTCCAGTTTTTCAGTTTATCTTTGGCAGCGGCAAATAGTTGTGGCTGCATTTCTGAAATTTTTCGTGCTTCAAACAATTCTTCCTGGGCCGTTACCAGGTCGGGAGAATACACATAGGCCAGGGGTTGACCCCTGCTCACAAATTCGCCGGTAAAATTCACCATCAATTTTTCTATCCTGCCCGGAATATGCGACGATTGCGTATAAACCAAACGCTCATCGGCCTGTACTTTTCCATTCAGCCGTACTTGCTTTACCGGATCCGTTTTACCGACAAGGGCAGTGCTTACATCAGCCAATTGCATGGCTGTGGGCGACATACTTATGGCCATCGGGTCCGTTTCACTGTTTTGGTCATCTTCCAGCGGGATTAAGTCCATCCCGCAAATGGGGCAGTCGCCCGGCTCATTTTGACGGATTTGCGGGTGCATGGAGCACGTCCATACCGTTTCACCTGCTATTTCAGTCTTGAGGTGTTGATGGCCGTCATCCGGATTGCTTTTATCCCCCGTGAAAATCAACCATCCTGCAAGAAAACCGACCACCAAAGTGGCTGCAGCGATGATTAGTGTTTTATTTATTGTTGTTTTCATTTCAGTATGCTTTTGATGTTAAGTAATTGATCTTTGCAACGGCAACCCCGTACTGAGTTAAGGCCGTAGCCTTCATTTTCCGGTATTTCAGCAATTGCTGTTGCATTCTCAACACCTCTTCGAACTCCCTGCCCGAATTTCCATAAGAAGCGATGAGCAGATTCAGTGAGTGCTGCGAGGTTTGTATTTGCTGTTCGTAGAGCCTGATGAGTTGTGCCTGCTGCTGAACGTCAAACCAAACCATTTCATAATCTGCAATAAGCGTATTGGCGACATCTTCCTTTTGCAACATATAGCTTTCCTGCATGAATTGAGCCTCTTTAACCGAAGCTTTATACTTACTCCTGTAGAGTGGGATACTGATACTTATCATGGGCATGATCACATCCTTGCCATTATCGGTCAATGCAATATCGCTGCGTTCGCCTACCATAACATAATCCAGTCCGACCCCCAACCGGGGCAGTCCCTGTTTTTGGGCCGCAAGCTCTGCGGCTTTACCTGCCTGGAATTTCAAATCCAGTGCTTTTAGTTTTGGGTTAGTAACCAACAACGAATCTTTCCTGAAATTTCCCGTCAGGGTTTCGGGTTTTAAGGAGTCGCCGATCAGCACCCTTTCGTTCTCGGGCCTGTTCAGCAGCGTATTGAAAGCGGTTATCAATGGTTTTTCTTTATCCCTCAGGATACTCAGATTGGTTTGTGCATCTTCAAGCATAAGTTCAACCCGTAGTACATCAACCATTGACCCGGTTCCGTTTTTAAACTTTTGTGTCGCAATGGTTTTGTATGATTCGAGAATGCTGATATTTTCCTGCTCAATTGCGATCCAATCCTTTAACTCATAAAGTGGATAATAGGCAGCAGCCACCCGGAAATAAAGTTTGTTCCGTGCATCAATGAAGCTGTTAAATTTTGCCTCTGCCATTAAGGCTGCGGCGTCTCCCTGGGCCTTTAAGGTGCCAAACCACGGGAACATCTGCGTAAGCGAGAACTTAGCCTGCTGCGGGCCTACCCTCGTCTCCACCGGCGAAATAAAATATCCGAACGAAAATACGGGGTCAGCCAACGCACTCACCTGGGGCACCTTTTGCAGGGCAGCCTCATAATCCTTATACATGGCCTTCAAGCCCGGGTTGTTTTCGACTGCTGTAATAAAATAGTCGTCCAGGGTTTGAGAAAAGCCCAATGTGCTGCAGATCAGCACGATGATCATTGATGTTATAACGCTGTTCATGACCTTTGTTTTTTAATTTTGTACTCTTCGCGCATGCAATAGAGCGTAGGGACAATATAATAGGTAACGGCTGCCACGATCATCCCTCCAACTGCCGGAATGGCCATAGGCACCATGATGTCGGCACCCCTGCCTGTTGAAGTGAGTACAGGCAACAGGGCAATGATCGTGGTTGTGGTTGTCATTATGGCGGGCCTTATCCTTCGTTCTCCGGCTTCCACAACTGCAGCCCTTACTTCCTTTATCGTTGTTGTCCGGTTTCGTTTAAAACTCTGGTCGAGATACGTACCCATCAACACCCCATCATCGGTGGCAAGTCCAAAGAGGGCAATGAAACCGACCCAAACGGCAACACTTAGATTGACGGTGTTCATCTGGAAGAGTTCCCTGATGTTCATTCCAAAAACCGTAAAATCGGCAAACCACCCCTGACCGTATAGCCAGAGCATAATGAAACCTCCGCTGAAGGCCATGGCTACACCCGTAAAAATCATGAGTGAAGTGGTTACCGATCTGAACTGGAAGTAGAGTATGAGGAAGATGACCACCAAAACAAGCGGAACGATAATGCTCAGCCGTTTTTCGGCCCGAACCTGGTTCTCGTAACTTCCCGAAAATTTATAACTCACCCCGGAAGGTACCGTTAACTCTTCCGCATCAATTTTTCGTTGAATCATTTCCCGGGCATCGTTCACCACATCTACCTCGGCATAGCCTTCCCTTTTGTCGAAAAGCACATAGCCAACCAAAAAAGTGTTTTCACTCTTGATGGCCTGCGGTCCGCGCACATATTCAATATCAACAACCTGATCAAGCGGGATCTGGGCACCTGTGGGTGTTGGGATCAATATCTTTCCTAATGTTTCGGGGTCGTCGCGCAATTCTCTCGGATAGCGCACCCTGATGGGGAAACGTTCACGACCTTCAACGGTAGCGGATATTTTCATGCCTCCGATCGCCGTTTCAATAGTTTGTTGCACATCCTCAATGTTTAATCCATAGCGGGAAATTTCATCGCGGTTGATATTCAGGTGAATGTATGGCTTCCCCACGATACGGTCTGCGAATGCCGCTTCTGCTTTTACCGAGGGCACTTCTTTAAGAATACTCTCCAGCCTTAAGCCAAAATCCCCGATGGTTTCAAGGTCGGGACCGAAAACCTTGATACCCATGGGCGCTCTCATCCCGGTTTGCAACATGACCAGGCGGGTTTCGATGGGTTGAAGCTTTGGCGCCGAGGTAACGCCCGGGATCTTTGTCACAGAGACGATCTCTTTCCAAATATCATCGGATGATCTTATGTGTTCACGCCAGTTCCTGAAATAGCTTCCGCCCTTATCGGCAATCAGTTCTGTTGATGAAATGCCCTGCGACAGCATCTCCCGGTTGGTCAGGGTATCGCCATTCTGTAAAATAAAATGGCCATGATGATTTGTTTTAAATCTTTTGCGGTGTCCTTTTTCATCGAGTGCATATTCCGGTTTGTAATTGATCACGATCTCGTACATGGAGACCGGGGCGGGGTCGAGCGCCGATTCTACCCTTCCCGACTTTCCAACGGCAAGTTCAACTTCAGGGATGTTTGTCAGCAACATGTCCAGCTGCCCCATTACTTTACGGTTATATTCAACCCCTGAGTGCGGCATGGAGGTGGGCATGAGCAAAAAACTGCCTTCATCGAGCGAGGGCATAAATTCCTTTCCGATTCCGGGGAATGTATGCGCCAGTCCCGACCAGACAGCTGTTGTGCGGAGGTTCCATCCGAATTTGTCGGCACCATTGGCCAGAAACCCGAAAACGCCGGTAAAACCCAACCAGATGTTTACGGCCAACAGCATCAATACGGCGGGGATCAGTAAAAACTTCACTTTGTTATTCAAGCACCATCGTAAAATCTTTTTGTAGGAATATTGAAGCAGGCCGAAAGCTCCCAGAATCAGGCCGACAATGAGGGCGACAAAGATGAAGTTGAGCAGTAAGCTTTTCCCCGCACCGAGCGGCAACCAGAATTTTGCCAGTATCCATGCAACGCCGGCAACAACCAGAACTAATTCGATGTTTTCCAGTACTTTGCGTAAAAGTGGCTTTTTAAACAGCTTTTTATCCTTTACGAGCGGTTTAAGGAACGGGGTGCTGCCGAACAGCATCAGTAAGATGCCTGCCCAGGCAACACCGGCAAATAATCCTGCGATACCCGCTGCAATAAGCAATATATTGAACCATGTTTTAAGGCGCGGGTTTTTAATTTTAAAACCAAAAAACCAATGTGCCAGTGTGGGCAGGATCATGAGTGCAACGATCAATGCTGCCACCAGGGCAAAGGTTTTTGTAAATGCCAGGGGCCCAAATAATTTGCCTTCGGCTGCCTGCAGGGTAAAAACAGGGATAAAACTCACTATTGTGGTTGAGACAGCGGTAAGAATGGCCGAACTTACTTCTGCCGAACCATTATATATGGTCGCGATCAGCTTTTGTCCGGGTGGAGCCTCATCGAGGTGTTTTACGATATTTTCTGACAGAATGATCCCCAGATCGACCATGGTGCCGATGGCAATGGCGATGCCTGAGAGCGCCACAATATTGGCATCCACGCCAAAATAGCGCATGGCGATAAAAACCATAAGCACTGCAATGGGCAATAAGCTCGATATAAGCACAGATGCCCGCAGGTTATAAATCATCACGATAATGACCAGAATCGTGATGAGGATCTGCAGCGAAAGGGCTTGTTCAAGGGTGCCAAGCGTTTCGTAGATCAGCGTTGAGCGGTCGTAAAACGGAACGATGGTGAGTTGGCTTTCCACGCCATTTGATAATGTTTTTTTTGGTAAGCCGGGCGAAATCTCCTTGATCTTATCCTTCACATTGTTGATTACCTGTAAAGGGTTCGCCCCGTACCGTGCCACCACCACGCCGCCTACCACTTCTGCTCCGTCTTTATCGAGAATGCCCCTGCGTGAAGAAGGGCCAAGCGTTACCACAGCAATATCACTGATGCGAACAGGAACATTATCCTGAACGGCAACCACGGCTTTCTCAAGGTCCTCTGCTTTTTCTACATAACCCAGTCCTCGTACCAGATATTCGGCCTGGTTGATTTCAATGGTTTGTGCTCCCACATCGCGGTTCGATTTCCCGACAGCCTGCATGACCTGATGCAGCGGAATATGGTAGGCCTTTAATGCATCAGGGTTTACATCTATTTGATATTCCTGGACATAGCCCCCAACGGAGGCTACTTCAGAAACGCCTTCTGTAGCATTCAGTCCGTATTTCACGTAGAAATCCTGTACGGTGCGTATCTCGTGCAAATCCCATCCTCCGGTGGGGTTGCCGTCTTTATCCCTTCCCTCCAGGGTATACCAGTACACTTGACCCAGTGCGGTAGCATCGGGGCCTAATGAAGGTTGAACACCATCGGGTAAAAGTCCTGATGGAAGAGCGCTTAACTTTTCAAGGATTCGTGAACGTGACCAGTAAAATTCTATATCTTCATCAAAAATGATGTAGATGCTTGAAAACCCGAAAATAGATGAACTTCGGATGGTTTTCACCCCGGGAATGCCTAAAAGATATGTTGTTAACGGATACGAAATCTGGTCTTCAATGTCCTGTGGCGACCGCCCGTTCCATGGGGTAAAAACGATTTGCTGGTTTTCGCCAATGTCGGGAATGGCATCAACGGGTACCGGATCGGACGGAAGGCCGCCGATTTGCCAGCCAAACGGGGCGGTAGCGATCCCCCAGGTTACCAGTCCGGCGAGAATGAGGATGGTTACCAGCTTATTCTCTAAAAAATATTTAACGATCCTGTTGAGCATAATACGATGATTTCATAATGAACACTGACTTATTGCGATGATGCAATGCTCCATTAACCACACGACCCGTTGTAGCATGGAATAAATAATTCATGATAAGATCAATTCAGGAATGTTTGAAAAAGAGCTTGCGTGTCTTTTTCAGGATGTGGGGAAATGTTTTCGGTATAAAGCTGATGATTTGCCCCCTGCAGTACGCCTGGATTCAGGGATTTGTAAATAAATGCCGGCGCAAATTCAGCGTTCATCGCTTGCGGAGCAGCATCTTTTAAAAATTCATCGGTGAACTGGACGATCCGGTATTCGTTTTCGCAGCACGGTGCCTTATCAAAGCAAAGCTCATTGGTATTGGGTTTTTCCTGATCATCAGATGATCCCTCAACATCCGGCATACCACATCCCAGGTGCATATTGCCCAACATTATCCTTGTCTCAACGGCTTCGCCACCGCAGAAATGCGTGCCGATGACAAAATTTACATGACCAGCCGTTAGCAGGAAAGATAATATAACGGATAAAACGCTATTCATCATATACTTAAACACATAAGAGCATAAAATGTTTTCCTATACTTTCATTGTGTCGTAAGTTTCTGATAAACCTGACAGAAAACCTCAGGCCTTGTTTCGTCGAAACATATTATAAAATTAAAATTTCAGCTTAGCCGACCAGTATATGAACGCACAAGATTTGTCATGCTGCCTAAAGCCTGTACTATTTATTCTTCAACTCGTAAAAAACGCCACGCTGAAGGTTAACGGTTTCAATCTTACCCTTTGCCTCCAGCGTTCCCAGGTATTTGTTAATCTCGTTGACATGGATGCCCAGGAAATGTTGCAAGTCGTCGAGCGTGCAGGGACGACGGGCAATTGTTTCCAGTATGGCAGTTTCAATATCGCCACTGTACGATTCAACCATAGTGCGATCAGATGCGGAGGCGATGATCTCGACATGAGGGAGGTTCCAGTAATCAATGATGTCCTGTAATTCGTTGTTCGACAACGGAATAAGATCGGCTACTGTTCCGGGACGGTCGAGCGTATTCAGCTGGACGCTGTCGGGATTAATTTTCAGGATGGCCTCCTTAAGCAGATCAAGCTCTTCCTTCGAATCGTTATACCCTTTCAGGATGAAAACCTCTAACCAGATCTTTTTGCTGTACTCTTTCCTCAAATTAACCAAACCCTGAATACAGGCTTCGATTTTCAGGGTGGGAGAGGGGCGGTTAATTTTTTCAAAAGCCGTTTGGCTTGCCGCATCCAGTGAGGGTAAAATAACGTCGGCATTGAGCAGTTCGGCCCTCACCTTTTTGTTAAACAGCAAGGTTCCGTTTGTTAAAACGGCAGTTTTAACCCCGGGGTAATTCGCCTTTATGAAATCCAGAATATCTCCTATGCGGCTATTTAGTGTTGGCTCGCCCGAGCCGGAGAATGTGATGTAGTCAATCTTTGGCCTGCTGCTCATAAATTGCTTCAGTTCGGCAATCACCTTATCGTATTTCACGTATTCCATCCTGTCGAGGGTGAGTTTGCTTGTTTTGCCCACCTCACAGTAAACGCAGTTTAGCGAACAAACTTTTTTGGGTATTAAATCGATCCCCAACGACATGCCCAATCTGCGGGAGGGTACAGGCCCGAACAGATGTTTGTACATAGTGTCAGTTTTT
>CAZHYA010000061.1:0-361 GCA_964536525.1 uncultured Bacteroidales bacterium
CCGCTGCCTGCCGTGGTCAGGGTAGGCGATTGTGAAATGGTGTTGATCCTGATCTTCTTCTCCCTTCCGTAGATATAGCCAAAGCTTCTGGTAATGGATTCGAGCAGGGATTTGGCATCGGCCATGTCGTTGTAGGCATACAGCGTGCGCTGCGCTGCGATATATGACAGGGCGACCACCGACCCCCACTCCCTGATGGCGTCGAGCTTGTTGGCTACCTGCAGCATCTTATGAAACGACACCGCCGAAATGTCGAGCGTTTTATGGAAAAAATTATAATCCAGGTCATTATAAACCCGCTTTTTACGAACGTTCATCGACATCCCTATCGAATGTAACACGAAATCCACCGTTCCCCCCA
>CAZHYA010000061.1:371-4551 GCA_964536525.1 uncultured Bacteroidales bacterium
ATGGATTTATTGAAAACCTCTTCGAGGTCTTTCACGCTGGTGGCATCGGCAGGGATGATAATGGAAGCGGTCTTGTCGGCGAGTTCGTCGATCTGTCCGAACCGTTGAGCCGAAAGGGTGTTGGACAAAGTGAACCTGGCCCCTTCCTCATAGGCCCGTTCGGCCACCTTCCAGGCAATTGACTTTGCATCAAGTGCTCCGAAAATGATCCCCGTTTTTCCTTTTAACAAGTTGTACGCCATGATCTTATCAATTCATGTTTATATGCAGTAGGCTATTTTCCGTTTTTCCGCCTAGGCTCCTTACCCAACAGTTCACGGGCCGTTTCTTTCGCGGCCAGGCTAACTTCCTGATCGCTGAGCATGGTGGCGATCTCTTCAATGCGTTCTTCTTCAGATAAACGTTCAACACCGGTAACTGTTCGATTGCCGCCTGATTTTTTAAACACCCTGAAGTGTTCGTCAGCCTTGCCCGCGATCTGGGGCAGATGCGTGATGGCAATGAGTTGCATGTTCCGTGCCATGTCGCTGAGCAGCTTGCCTACCTTGCCGGCAATGTCGCCGGAAACGCCCATGTCGATCTCATCCAGGATGATGGTTGGCAGGAGGCTTTTCCTGGTGATCATGGATTTCATGGCCAGCATGAGGCGCGATAGCTCCCCTCCCGAGGCGATCCTGCTGACCGGAGCAGGCGGGCTGCCAAGGTTAGCCGAAAACATGAATTCAACCTTGTCCATGCCATGGGTAAAGAAACGGTCTGTCGCCTCCAGACTGATCTGCATCACGGCATCAGCCATTCCGAGTTGCCTGAGCGTGGCCGTGATCTCTTCTTCAATGGAGGCGATGCCTGCCTTACGCCTTTCACTCAACCGCTTTCCCGCTTCCTGCAATCCTTTATGTGCAAGTTCGGTATCACGCTCAAGCTTATCTATATCCTCATCCAGCGTTTCAATATTCCTGATCTTTAGTCCAATGTCGTGATATATCTCAAGCAATGCTTTAATATCCCTTGCCCGGTGTTTCTGCAGCAGTCCGTTCAGCATGTCGAGCCTGACGCCAAGTTCTTCGAGCCGCTGGGCATCAAATGTGATTCCCTCTTCGAGCCTTTCCAGCCCGGTGCTTATATCTTTCATCTCAATGATGAGGCTTTCCAGCCGCTCATGATATTCAGCGATCTCTTTATGGTACGATGCCACCCTGCCCGTATTCGAAGAAACTTCGCGGAGTCTGTCGAGGATGCTGTGCTCGGAAATATTCAGCAGCTGCGTGGCCTCGTATAATTTTCCTTTTATCTCTTCAGCATTTGATAACATGCGAACCTCTTCTTCCAGCTCATCGAGCTCATTTTCCTTCAGCCCGGCAGCGTGGAGCTCTTCATACTGGAATTTCAGGTAATCCTCCTCGGCACGGATTTCCGATGCCCTCGCCAGGAATTTCTGCAGTTTGTCCTTAAGATCGTGATAGTGCAGGTATGCAGATCCATAGCCACTGAGCGCTTCGGTATTCCGGGCATAATGGTCGAGTATGGCCAGCTGGAAACCTGATTCGTTCAGCATCAGCGTTTCATGCTGGGAATGAATGTCGACCAGCCTGTCACCAAGGGCTTTCAGCACCTGAAGGTTAACGGGTGTATCATTGACGAAAGCCCTCGACTTGCCATTGCTGCCAATCTCCCTTCTGAGCACTGTAATGTTTTCATGATCAAGGTCATGCTCATCGTAAAAACCTTCCAATTCATAGCCTTCAACATGGAATGTCCCTTCGATGACGCATTTTTGTTCCTGGTGAAGAAGCACATCAGTATCGGCACGCTTGCCCAGGATCAGCGAGAGTGCACCGATAAGAATGGATTTGCCTGCTCCCGTTTCTCCGGTGATCACGGTAAAGCCGTCGCTGAATTTCAGCTCAAGCTCACTGATGAGGATATAGTTTTTTATGGACAGGCTTTTTAGCATCAGCTGGAATATCCGATATTCATATGCAAATATAAAAATAATAAGGGCTTGCCTGAAAGTGCAATTAAGCAGGTCGCGCAATGAAGGTCGTGGACGGGGATCATTTTTTCATGATCTCGTCGTAACGTGAACTGTTGGCAGGGTCAAGCTTGGTAAGAATGTTCACGGCCCTGGTCTTTTCAGTGGAGCTTCCCTCAGAAAAGACATTGATGAATTCGTCGCGTTTGGCCTCCATGATCAGTTGCATAACGAAAAGATTGGGCCAGCTTTCTTTAACCTGTTCGAGATAACCTATGCTTTTCAGGATGGCAGCCCTCCCCTTCTGGGGGTCGCTGTACATAACGTCGAGGCCAAGCCGGTGATATTCATACAGGAATTTTCTGATCTGCTGATACGACGGGTTGATCAGGTTTTCGACAAGCCAGAACCTGTTTTTCTGGTTCTCAAACGATTTCCATCCGGTCTCCCCTGACCCTTGCGCTGCATTCACGATATTCTCGGCCTTCTCGTAAAACGGAGTGCCTCCGTAAAGGGTAAATGAATCAAAATCCATCCCCAGGAAAATATATACATAATAGGCAAGGACGGAGGTAAGGTTTGAAGTATAAGAGTTTTCGATAAAGTCGAGGGGCTGGTATTCGACATAGGTGAACTTGAAATCCTTGTCGACATAATTCAGCATGGTTGAGTTATAGGCGGAATTGAAAACAGGGCGTTTGAGTGCCATGTTAAGCTCCGCATCAAATTCATCGCTGGATATTCTGCTTGTGACATTGATCAGGATGGTGCATTCTATCCGCTCTTCGATCGCAAAGTTGTAGCTGGTCCAATTCCTGTTGTTCATGAATTCGAAGAGGGCGGTGCGAAGTGTTTCAAAAACCTTTTTGTCGGTACCCTCAACCTGCTGCGTATTGATCTGCACCTCGCAGTATATTTCCTGTGATGATGCTGATGCGGTGACCAGCAGGCTGATGATCATTATGGCCAGTATCCTATGCATAATCACTATATTTTATTTTCTAAATCCTTGATCATGTCAACAATATCTATTGCTACATCAAGTTTTAGTTTAAGGTCGTATTCAACACGGTTCTTATCCTTGCTGATCATGATCACCTTGTTGGTTTCCACGCCGAAGGCGGCACCTTCATCATTTGGTGAGTTGAGGATGATGAGGTCGAGGTTTTTCCTTGTCAGCTTTTGTTCAGCATTGGCAAGCATGTTATCTGTTTCGAGGGCAAATCCCACCAGGAATTGATTATTGCTCTTTTTCCTTCCCATCTCGGCGAGGATGTCGTCGGTTTTTTTAAGTTTCAACAGCAATTCCTCCCCTTCCTTCTTGATCTTTCCCGTTGCGGGATCCACAGGGGTGTAGTCGGCTACCGCGGCAGCCATCACGATGATGTCGGCTTCGGCAAATTCCCTCATGCAGGCGTCATACATCTCCCTGGCATTGACCACATCGATCCGTTCGATGCTATCGTTAGCAGTTTCGCAGGCGCTGGGCCCGCTTACAAGCGTCACTTCGGCGCCCCTGTCGGCAAATTCGTCTGCTATGGCCAAGCCCATGAGTCCCGACGAATGGTTCCCGATATATCGCACGGGGTCGATGGCTTCGTAGGTCGGTCCTGCGCTTACCAGCACCTTTTTCCCGGCAAAATCCCATCCTTTCGCAAAATATTCACTTAGCACAGCTAAGATATTTTCCGGTTCTTCCATACGACCGGCGCCACACAGCCCGCTGGCCAGTTCGCCCTCAGTCGGGGCGATGAGCACGTTGCCGTATTCCTGCAGCTTTGCTACGCTGATGGCCGTTGAAGGGTGCCTGTACATGTCGAGGTCCATGGCAGGTGCGAAAAATACAGGGCACTTGGCCGAAAGGTAAGTGGTGAGGAGGAGGTTGTCGGCAATACCTGTGGCCATTTTCCCCAGTGTATTGGCAGTGACCGGCGCAATGAGCATCGCATCGGCCCAGAGGCCAAGTTCCACATGGCTGGTCCATTCACCATCGTCGGGATTGAAGGAGGCCGTCAGCACCGGGTGCCCTGATAATGTTGAAAGCGTGAGGGGGGTAACGAAGTCGTGTGCCATGGGTGTCATCACAACCTGCACCTGGGCCCCTTCCTTGGTGAGGAGCCTGATGAGCGCCGGTATCTTAAAAGCAGCAATGCTTCCGGTTACCCCGAGGATGATCTTTTTGTTTTTCAGCATCCGGTGCCTCCTGGC
>CAZHYA010000061.1:4561-8742 GCA_964536525.1 uncultured Bacteroidales bacterium
AATTATTAAAAATGTTTTGGAGAAAAGTTTGTAAACCGCCTTTTTCCTGCACTTCGATAAACAGTTTCCAGGCTTGTTGCCTTCCTCCTTTATCTCTTCATGAGGATCCCTGAAATAGATCTGCTCATTCAGGAATTCATGGATGGCAATGAGTGTAGGCTTGGGAAGGTGTTCATAGAACTTGGCGATCTCGATCTGCTCCCTGTTCTCAAATACTTCCTCAAGGTTATCGGTGGTGGTGGCAAACTCAGCGATCTTCCGGTTCAGTTCTTCCTTCATCTCCAGCCCGATCTGGTTGGCACGCTTGGAAAGGATGGCCACGGATTTGTAAATATTGCCCGATTGCTCGTAAAAGCGGTGCTTATCCCTCGTCACTGCTGTAGTCTCTGTTTTGATCTTCTTATAATCCATTGTATGTATGATTTCTGTTAATTTGATAATTTCTCGGATGCATTCTTGTGCATGGTCTTCAGCTCTTTGGAGTATTTGGTATCAGGAAACAGGTACATGATGTCGTTGTACAATTCAATGGCCTGCTGATAGCGTTCCGTTTGCTTCTCATCAATGCTGTTGATGGCATAGTAATAGTATGACTTCATGATGAAGTAGAGGATCTTTTCCCTGTTTTCCGTATCCGGGAAATCTTCCATCACGTTATTCAGAGCGGTGATCGCTGCCCTGTAATGTCTTGTTTTGTAATATTGTATCCCTATCTCAATGGCCTTGGTCTCCAGTTTCGATCTCAGTTCGTCGATGATCCTGTTGCAGCTTGCAATGCTGTCGCTCTGCGGATAAAGGTTGATGAATAACTGCAACTCCTTGATGGCTTCGTAGGTGTTGGTCTGGTCGAGGCTGTAACGCGGTGAGTCGAGGTAATAACAGTAGGCGTTCATGTACATGCTCTCCTCGGCTTTGGGGCTTGAAGGATAGTTTTGCGCAAAGCGCTTGAAATAGTAGCTTGCCAGGAGATAATCGCCCTGGTGGAAATAGCAATTGGCATAATAATAATTGATGTCCTCCAGCCTTTCCGTACCCCTGTATACGGCAATAAGCTGGTCGAACAGCTGTATAGCCCTGTAATAATCGCCCTTTTCGTAATAGTCGACTGCCACCTCATACTTCAGGTCATTGTCTGTGCTTTTCATCACACGCGAGTGTTTGGAGCAGGAGACAATGAAAACGGAAGCGAGCAGAAGCCCTCCTAAAATCCATCTTTTTAACATGCTGCAAAAGTACACTATTTATATCAAATTCTAAAACGTAATCCGTTGTTGATTATTATGGTGTATAATCATTTGTGGGTTATGCATAAATTAATACTTTTGCACTGCACAAAACCTTCAAAAAATATTAACTGTGGACATTTTCGAAAAACTACTGAACAGGCCGGGGCCTTTGGGGCAATACCGCGATAAGGCTGAGGGATATTTCATGTTCCCGAAGCTGGAAGGACCTTTATCGAACAAGATGATCTTTATGGGGAAAGAAAGGCTGATCTGGAGCCTCAATAACTATCTGGGGCTGGGTAACCACCCCGACGTACGCAAGGCCGATGCCGAAGCTGCGGCGCAGTGGGGGCTGGCCTATCCCATGGGTGCCCGCATGATGTCGGGACATACCAAATACCACGAACAGCTTGAGCAGGAACTGGCTGATTATGTCGGCAGGGAGTCCTCGTACCTGTTGAATTACGGTTACCAGGGCATGGTTTCCATCATTGAATCGCTGGTCGACCGCAAGGATGTGATCGTATATGATTCGGAAGCACATGCCTGCATCATTGATGGCATGAGGCTGCATTTCGGAAAGCGTTTCGTATATCCGCACAACGACATGCAAAACCTTGAAAAAGAGCTCTCCAGGGCCAGGAAGATCACGGAACAGACCGGCGGAGGCATCCTGGTGATCACCGAAGGTGTTTACGGCATGTCGGGCGACCTCGGCAAGCTCAGGGAGATTACCGACCTTAAGGAAAAATATGATTTCAGGCTGCTTGTCGACGATGCACACGGGTTTGGCACCATGGGCCCCACGGGAGCAGGCACCGACGAGCATTTTGGCGTTCAGGATAAGGTCGACCTTTACTTCGGCACCTTTGCGAAGGCCATGGCGGGCATTGGGGGCTTTGTGGCCAGCGACAAAAAGATCATCCAATACCTTAAATACACCTTGCGTTCGCAGATATTTGCAAAATCGCTCCCTATGCCGATGGTATTCGGTGCACTCAAAAGGCTTGAGATGGTGCGCCATGATCCCGTGCACAGGGAAAAATTATGGAAGATCGTGAATGCCCTGCAGGAGGGCCTGCGCAGCCATGGGTTTAATCTTGGCAACACTGAATCGCCGGTTACGCCGGTGATCCTGCAAGGGGGAGTGCCGGAAGCCACACAGATCACCTTTGATCTTCGCGAGAATTACAACATATTCTGCTCCATCGTGGTTTACCCGGTTGTGCCCAAGGGGATCATCCTGCTCAGGCTCATCCCGACGGCGGTGCACACCCTCGAAGATGTTGAATATACGGTAAAAGCCTTTTCAGAAGTGAAGGAAAAGCTCGACAAGGGCCTGTACTCCGACCAGATCAAGGACGCTTTCGTAGGCTGACAACCTGCATCCCTTGTTCAGCCTTTTTAACGCGACCTCTGCAACCGGAAGCGCCGGCCGAACGTATTTTTCTTACATTTGCTTCTGTCCTGACGGATCATTATGACAGCCCGCAAGAAATACCCCCTGCCCTACCGCATGTACAGGAGAATGCGCTACCTGTGCTATGTGGGCAAGCTGAGGAAAAAGGAACGAAAAGCAGCTGAAGCGGCTGAAAGGCAGGCCCTCAGGGAAGCAAGGCAGACGGCAAGGCAACAACGTAAGCTTGACCGTGATGCCGACAGGAAGAAAAAGCAGCAGGAAAGGATCAGGGAAAAGGCCATCAGGGACGAGATCATTGCCAGCCATGAGGAATTCAGGCAGGAACATGCCGATAAGCACGACCGGGAGAAGGAGGAAGAACGTCAAAAGCGTTCAGGCGATAAGCGATTCAGGAAATACAGGCGCAGAAGGCTTCTGAGGTTTTTTGTCAGATCATGCTACAGGAGTTTTGTTTATGACATTAAAAGGCTGAACCCCGCTAATCTGCCAATGCTATTGAAATACCTGAGGTCACAGCGGCAGGGGGTCAATGAATTCCTGGTCATCACCCTGCATTCAACCCTCTTGTTTACGGCAGCCTACTTCCTCATTTTCCTTCTGGGCCTCATGGCGTCGTCAGTCTCCGGCATATTTTTCGGATACAGTTCGGTCGTCTACCATAACGAAGTGTTATGGCTGGTGAAACCTGAAGAATGGTTTGGTGATTCGGTGAAGATGATCTATTCATCAGGGCCGGTGCTGTCGGGAATCATCGCCGTATTTCTCGCCATATGGTTTTCATACATCAGGACCGGCATCGGGCTTGGAAAACTGTTCCTGCTGTGGACCTTCATGCACGGTTTCAATGCCTTCTTCGGCTCTCTGCTGATCGGAAGCCTGTTCGATCGTGGCTTTGGCTATGCCATCATCTGGTCGTATATATCCGACACCGAAAAAGTGATCTATACCATCATATCCATCACTTCCCTCCTGCTCCTCGGGGTATTTACCACCAGGTCGTTCCTTATTTCGGCCAATACTTATTTTAACAAACTTGAGAAACACAAGCAACGGCGCTTTGTATGGGCACAGGTCATCATGCCTTTCATCATCGGAAATGCACTCATTGCCATGGTGATGATCCCGGATGTTGTGTTGTACGACATGACGGTTTCGGCTACCCTGGGCCTGGCCATTATACCAGTTGCCTTTGGTTACAGGTTTGCTCCGGCCTTATATTTCGAGGAAGAGCATAAAAGGATCAGAATCAGGATCATGACATTGATCCTGAGCCTGGTATTTATTATCGTTTACCGGATCGTACTGGGTATGGGGATCATGATGGGATGATGACCTTACCGCCTGATAAGCGTTTGTCGCATCCGGCCTTCTGCAGTCAGGACCTCAACAATATAACTTCCCACAGGAAGGATCCCGATGTCGAGGAAAAATACAGCGGAACCACCGCCAACCGTTTGCTCAAGAAGCTGTCCGCCTAAAGAATATATGTTCACCGTTTCGATGATCTCTCCGGCATTGAGCTTTACCAGGTTTCC
>CAZHYA010000061.1:8752-10196 GCA_964536525.1 uncultured Bacteroidales bacterium
ACATGTTCAGTGCCGGCGTCGTTGTCTCAGCTACGGCGGATATCGCTTTGACCAGCGCAACGTCAAGCAGCGTGGTTTGTTTGCGGACCACTGCTATGTTGTTAAAGGTTTTCGGGAAATAGTCCTCCCGCGAAAAACGAATGCTGTAGCTTCCGTCGAAGATCATCCTGTGAAAGTTTCCCGCAGGCAGTGAGGAATAGACCCATGAACTGTCGGCTTCGTGGCCGAGCACGAAAACCTCCGCATCCAGCGGCTCACCGGAGGCCGAATCGGTCACCCTGCCCCTGATGCCGTAAAGCGATTGTTCCATATAGTTGAGCAACGACCGGTAGTTATAATTCCAGTGGGCCGGCAACTGGTTGGCAGGCAGAAGCTTAATATCGGAAATCTCAAGGGTGAATTCCCTGTCCTGGTGGAAATAGGTCATATAATCCTGCCGCCCGCCTGAGATGGTATACCACTGGTAACCGTTGGTGATGCCATTATTGTAATCGTCCATATATCCCGAAGGGGCATGAAGGTGCACGGTGTCGGCATACTCACGACAAACATACACCCACCAGAGGTTGTCGGCAGCAAGATGTTGCCAGGTATCCCAGGGGTAGTTGCAAACTTCTGTGCCGCCATGGATGTTGGCACTCATCACGAAATTGCGTTCTTCGGCAAAATTCATCCAATGTATGGTCTCTGTCTGCCAGGGGTTCCCGTCGGGATGAGGGCCGTCCTCAGGGTCGGGAAAGTTTCTGTTGATATCGATACCATTGGCATTGCCCCTGATGGCGCCGTAGATATTGTTGTTACCCCCATAAAAGGTGCCGTCGGGGTTGGCGAGGGGGTTGATGAAGATGTCGATCTCATCAACAAGGTTGGTGAGCCTGGCATTGCTGCCATAGCCGTTGAGCAGATGATCGATAAGCCTGAGCATTAATACATAACCGGTAGTCTCATCGCCATGCATGGTCGAGGTGTAAAGGAATTCAGGTTCGTTCTCATCCTGTCCGACATTATCGGAAATCCTTGCCACCAGCAACTCACGCCCTTCATTGGTAGTCCCGATGCTGAAAACGTCGCAAATGTCCGGAAATTCATTCTCAAACTGGTACATCAGGTCTACATAAGCATCGTAGGTTGGATAAAAATCCCAGTCACTGATATGTTTAAGGTCTGCCTTGTCGAGCATCCTGGGCTGATGAAGGGTGCCGGGATGCTGCAAAACCGTGAAGCCTGCCCCCAGTTCCAGAAACCGGGCGAACTCCTTCTTGTTGGCATAGGCAAAGACTTCTGACCCGGAAAGCCTATCGATCGATACTATCCTCGAAAGGGTTTCAATGTCAGTATCTTCAGGTCTTTCGAAAGAAAAATATATCTCGATCCTTCCTTCGAATATTTTATCAACATCCTGCGAGACAAGCGTGCCTGTAAGCAACAGGATCCAAAACAATGT
>CAZHYA010000062.1:0-7090 GCA_964536525.1 uncultured Bacteroidales bacterium
TGGGTGTTTGCAGGATTGGCAGGAACGGGAAGGTCGCTTCAGAGGATATCGTCAGCAGCTGCATTACCATTGAATTTCGTGCTGTAGCTGTCGGACAGGACCCCGATCTTGATGCCCTGGCCTGATACGCCGAAACCATTGCGGGCGATAAAGGAGAGCATGGCCGTATCCCCCTGGGTGGTTACGATGCCACCCTGTGGCGCCCCGGGATACACTGGTCGCGCAAAGTTCACAAGGGAGGACAGGTCATTGATCATGAGCAGGTTAAGAATGGGATAGGCCCCGGTTATCCGCGATTCGCCGGGATATACATTAACATCAAAGATCCCGTAGGCGCTGGTCTGTAATAGGTCGAGCAGTTCATCGAACTTGCCATCCAACGCAAACACTTCAATAACGACATTGGAAAGGTTTACGATCTGGAAGATATTGTCGGAAGCGGCACTGTCGGTCATCACGAATGTTTCGTAAAGCGATGTCAGTTCGGCCCCGATCAGCGAGTTTTGGATCTTTCCGCTGTCGGGTGGTGCATAATAAGGCAGAATATTGGTAACAGAATAGCAGTTAAGCACTTGCTGAAAGTCGGAAACCTGGAACTCGACGATCCCTTCGTAATTGCTTGCCTTAATATACATCTGCTGTCGCTGCAGTCCTCCTGTCAGGGTATACGTAACCGTGAAGGTACCTGCCTGGCCGTTGCCGATACCGTTGATGTTGGATATCCTGAATCCCTGGAAGGGAACGCCCCCCAGGCCCGGGCCCATATTGATCCCCCCATAGGTGATATTACCCTCCAGGGTGGCATATGATATGGATGAATAGGTGCCCGGAAGGGCTTCAACGGCATACTGGTTGAGGGATTTGCATTCCGGGTCCGTGCATCCGTCATTTTCGACCCTGAGCACTATGGTATGGCTGGGATCGCCACTGGAATCAAGTCCATTATAAACCACGGATTCGATGCTGGTGCTGAAGCCGGCCCCATGAGAAAGTACCGGAGAGCATTCCGATTGGGCAAATGCACTTTGCAAGCCCAGCGTAAAAAGAATAAGGGTAAGGTAAGCGTATAGTTGTTCTTTCATCGCATTGTTATTAAGTTAAGCCCTGTTTTTCAGGAATTTGACAAATGTAGTCCCTGAAAGCCCGGCAAGTTGTTAATGCGATGTTAAAATGGTTAATGTATTGTTAAGACACTGCTTTATATCTTGTTGAAAAACAAATACTTGATGAAATTGTGCATAAAATGTGAGTTCCCGGGCCATGCTGATACGTCCCTGGCCGGGAAGCGTTTACTGTTTCAGAAGACCTGGCCCGGGAGGCAGGTTGAGAAAGGACAGTTGCCTGCGCCCGGCTTTCCGCCATAGGGTAGCGTACCCCAGAGCTTGGGCTGGGCAAAGGTTTGCAGCGAAAGGCTGATTGACACAAAAAGGAACAGCAGGATTTTGATCAGGCACTTCATTGGTTTAGGTTTTTGGGGTTCGTAACCTATCAAAGATAAGGCATACATGGTGCCTGTGCAAATATTATATTTGCCTACCTCCTGTTTGGAGACTGCTGGGTAGGCTGCCCGTGCAGTGGAACACGATGCTGCACGGGCATTGGGCAGAAAAATATCGATTGCATTATCGTTGGTTTTTTGTATCTTTGCATGCGCAAAAATGCCCTGCATTCGAACAGAGGAATGGGCAATGTGCAGCCGGGCCTATAGCTCAGATGGTCCCGATAAACAGAAATCTTCTATTTCTTTGTTTATCGTGGATCCTCGAAGCTCTAAAAAATTTCTCTGAAATTTTAAGAGCTTCGGGATTAGAGCACCTGACTCATCTGCAGGAGGTCGAAAACGGATGAAAAGTTTGGGCCTATAGCTCAGTTGGTTAGAGCAACTGACTCATAATCAGTAGGTCCCAGGTTCAAGTCCTGGTGGGCCCACAACAATAAATGCCGCTCGATGCGGCATTTATTGTTAATACTCGATTGTCAAATGTCAATTGTCAAGTACTAATTTGATACTGTATTCTGAAAGCTTGGAGCAATATTGATGGAGGTCCTTCCTCACTCCGTTCGTCAGGATGACCGGTAGAAGAAACAGGCGTTAGCTATTACTTCAACGGTTTGAATTTACAGGTTTTTCAGGGAGTCGTTGAGAAAGTTTAATTGAGGATTCATCGATCTGATTAGAGAATCTTTCCTTGATCTTCGCCAGCCTTTGAGTATTTTTTCTCGTCTTATGGCCAAATTGATGCTCTTGAATTCTTCATAGTAGATCAGATAATTGCAATTGTATTTCTTTGAAAAGCCTTTATCTAATCCACTTTCGTGCTCAATAATTCTCCGCTTCAGATTATTCGTTACACCAATATAGATGACATTCTTATTTCTGTTTGTCATTATATACACATAATAAATTATCCCTGGCCTCATAACAGATTAGGTTAATTTCTTCTACCGGTCATCCTGAGGAATCTTGCCTCCGGCAAGATGACGAAGGACCTCCCAGCGAATCGCAGTCGATAATTAAATAGCACCCCTATCTATTAATACCAGAATTAGAAAAATGTCACACTTTATTAATAAAAATTAGTGATTGAAAACTGACAGTTGACATTTGACAATGCAAATAGCGTCTAACGCTATTTGCCTCTGGTGGGCCCACAACAATAAATGCCGCTCGATGCGGCATTTATTGTTAATACTCGATTGTCAAATGTCAATTGTCAAGTACTAAAGTGATTCTCAATTTATTTATTTGACTTAGCAGTTATGACAGTCTTATGGAAGATCGCCACTAATTGAGCGCATTCATCATGACAGAAATCCATATCACTTTTTGCATTTTCTTTAACTGATCCAGCTAAAAGCTTCAAGCTAATTTGTGTCTCACGTAGCTCCTTCAGAATAATGCTTACTTTGTGAGTGAAATCAGCTTTCGATTCTGCTCCTTGCGCCTCTCCATAATTAAGAGCAGCACTCGTAGATGACCTGATGATTTGCTTCGTTAGATGTTCGGAAATGAAGCTTCCATCAAATTTCCTGCATAATTGGTCAATCCTTTGTGCTAATTGGACTAATCTGTCTTCTAATTCTTTTCTCATAATAAATAAGTCTTTATTTATTAATACCAGAAATAGAAAAATGTCACACTTTATTAAGAAAAATTAGTAATTGAAAATTGACATTTGACATTTGACAATGCAAATAGCGTCTAACGCTATTTGCCTCTGGTGGGCCCACAACAATAAATGCCGCTCGATGTGGCGTTCTTTTTTAATATTCGATTGTCAATTGTCAGCTGTCAACCGGAACGAAGTGGAGCTCGGCGAAGCCAATTGTACATTTTACATGTTCCATTTATTTCTTTTTACCTACCCAGGAGAAACTTGATGGAGGTCCTTCGTCAATCTGCTTTCAGCAGATCTCCTCAGGATGACCGGTAGAAGAAACATATGTTAGCCATTACTTAAACGGTCTTTATTTACATGCCTTTCAACGTTTCGTTGAGGAAGTTTAATTGAGGATTTGTTGATATTATCAAAGCATCTTTCTTCGCCCTTCGCCAGCCTTTGAGTTCCTTTTCCCTTTTTATCGCTTTATTTATACTTCGGTATTCTTCGCAATAGATAAGATAATGACAATTGTATTTCTTTGAAAAGCCTTTATCTAATCCATTTTCGTGCTCAATAATTCTCCGCTTCAAATTATTCGTTACACCAATATAGATGACATTCTTATTTCTGTTTGTCATTATATACACATAATAAATTATTCCTGGCCTCATAACAGATTAGGTTAATTTCTTCTACCGGTCATCCTGAGGAGCCCCGCCGGAGGCGGGGTGACGAAGGACCTCCCCGCGAATCGCAGTAGGTTAATAAATTGTCCCCTATCTATTAATACCCAAATTCAATAAATGTCACACCTGAAAAATGAAAAATTACATATAGAATGTGCCATGAAGAATGCCGAATGGACAATGCGATCAGTGCCCCGCGCTGATTGCATGAAGTGGTCGATTTGGCTGGCTTTCCCAATTAACTGGCAAAATTGTTAGGAATAGACCCGATTACTGTGCGCCGATGTATATTGACCCCTTTCATGAACTGATTGTTAATCGGTTAAATGAGTTAGCATCTTTCGGCATAAAGTGGTCATATTAACCGGACTGGCCAACCTGGGATCATACTTATTTTTTTTAATGATAGATTTCTCCTGTAGAATTTACATCTTTGTTACTTATATGAAAAATCACATCATATCATTATTTGTACTCTTGTGCTTATTATGCAATGAAGATATTGTATCGGGCCAGAAATTAACCAGGCTGTTTGCAGATGATCACGATTCAAATTACATCGAATCACACAAGAGTCAATTAACTACAAGGCTTTATGCTTCCAGGAAATATACTGATCTGAAGATTCGTGACACGGATAAGGATGTGACCTTAAATTACCGCCCCAATGATAGAATCAATCTTGGGTTTGGTGCTACCTTCATTGCATTTACACTGAACATCGGCATCAATTCCCCTTTCGTTAATCATGACGATGATAAACATGGCAAGACCGATTACCTGGTTCTCCAATCCCATCTGCTTTTCAGGAAATTAGCAGCTGAAGTGTACTTTTCTTCCTTTAAGGGGTATTATAATGCAAATCCGGATGAGAACCTTTCGAACTACAAGGATGCCGGATCGGACACATACCCGCAACGACGCGATATTTTTACGATAGACCTTGGGGCAACCGTTTATTATATCTTTAACCATAAGAGGTTTTCCTATCGGGCGGCATTCAACCAGGATGAGCGGCAAAAGAAGAGTGCGGGAAGTTTTCTTGCAGGACCTGCTGTTTTCACGACATACTTCCAGGGCGATTCTGCTCTTATTCCTTTTAATATCAACCCATCCGATTTTTCTGATGGTGTTCAAATTAAAAGGAGCCGTTACGCTAAGATTTCTGTATGTGCCGGCTACGCCTATAATTTGGTGATTTGGGAAAGGATATTTCTGATGGCTTCCCTAATTGGTGGTCCTGGCGCAGGTTATACAAAAATTTTCACGGAAACAGACGATATTGAAGGCATAAAGAAATGGGACTTATCATTCATCTATACTTTCAGGGCTGGTGCAGGGTTTAATGGTAAAAATTTATTTGTTGGAATAAGTTATGTGAATACCAGTGTAAGCAGTCCAACCCCGGTAGAAAACACCAGATACTTCTTTAAAAGGGGAAATATTCGCTTCAACATCGCCTACAGGATCCCCTTTCGTATAAAAAGCGATCTCAATTAGTGAGGCATGTATGGCTATCGCACCCAAACGGGACAGGGATTCCTTCCCAATAGATCAGGATGATGAATTAAGCTTTGGGATTTCAACCCGGCGTGCGCACTTTGATCCATGCCTGCCGACAAGGCCATTCAGCTCTTTCAGCCCAGCAGGGGATAGAGGTGCAGGGTAGCATGGCTTCTATGCACAAGGAACATGACCAGGTCGAAGACAAAAAGGAATCCTCCCTGCAGGATCAGGCTGTAGCCATAGCCTTTCAGCAGGTCGCGCCATTTGGGGATCCTCCGGGCGCGCTCGATCAGGAAAAACGCGATGGCGATGTAAGCCACATCCAACCCTGCATTGAGGATATATAAGTTTTGCATGTCGTGGTATGCGGCAACAATGTCGGCCTGCGTAAGCAAGGACAGATCCGCACCTGAAGCCCCGAGATAGCCCGCCAGCCCCAGCCCAAGGTTAAACAGGTTCCAGAAGGCATTCATCTGGAAGAAGTACCGGTATGTACCCCTGCTGAAGATCCATCCGGCGACACCTATAAGGATGTTGACCGATGCCCATATGATAAGTAAGCCCATGCCCATGCCGTTCATGCCAAGGCGGCCGTTTTCATAGTCAAGCCATGACGGGTCCAGGTCCCGGCCAAAGACATCCCCGGTAAGAAGAAATGTGAACAGAACGATCAGCACAACAATTGATTTTCTCATTGAATACCCTTTATTTTAAATATAACAGTCGATGCCGGTATTTGTTGGAAGGCAAGGGTCAGCAGCTCTATTGCCGGTCGACCTCTGACGGTTTGTGTCGCGAAAGCCGGCAGGCAGCAGCGTAAATTGATCCGGGCGGAAGAACAGCTCATCACCCGTTGATCAAAATTGTGGGATTTTCAGGCTCGCCATGGCCGGAATTCCCATCCTAACGCTTCTTTTTACCTTTATTCCTGATGAAGCGCCTGGCTGGGTTTGAATCATTTACGTCGGCTCTCCAGTTCGCTGAAGGACCGGGTTTGGATAATTCAACAGCGACCTTGACTCCTCCGTAATAAATATTTTCAGTAAAGGCTTTAAGTACACCTGCTTCATGGTATTTATCTACTTCAAAAAAGGAAAAACCCTTCAAAATTTCGATCTTACCGATTTCAATATCCCTTGTATGTGTAGCATCATTGATCAGGCCGATAACCTCTGCAGTATTAAGTTTATTCTTTTCCCCAAGATTAACATAGAAACGCGAAAATTCTTTCTCACTTCTTCTTCCACTTTTTTCCGCGGTTTTATTACGATCCTTTTTCCTTCCGCTTCGATCCTCCTCCCTTTGAATATTCAGGTCGGGGGCATCTTTATAATAGGATAAAAACCGGTTAAACTCCTCAGAAACAAAATGTTTTATCAGATCCTCCCTGCTTAACCAGCTGAGTTTCTTGTTGATCTCAGGCAGAAATTCGGCAATCTGATCTAAATTCAGGTCTGCCTTTTCAACTTTATCAATGAGGGTGAAAAGCTGCTTCCTGCATATTTCTTTACCGCCGGGGATTGGCTTACGCTTAAACGATTGGCCAACCATCTTTTCAAGTCGTGCGATCTTACTGGTTTCGCGTGTATGAACGATAGATATCGAAACACCATACCTGCCGGCTCTTCCGGTACGGCCACTACGATGGATATATGCTTCCAGTTCATCAGTATATGGAGATGAACCAAACTTACCTAAGAAAGAAGGAATAGAAGGAAATCTATTGTCTCCTTATGCACTTACAAAAAGAGTGGACGAGGAATATGGAAAACTTTACACCAAGTTATATGGATT
>CAZHYA010000062.1:7100-10052 GCA_964536525.1 uncultured Bacteroidales bacterium
GATCACATGGGTCAGATTGTTGACATCCAGCCCCCGGGCAGCGACATCGGTAGCCACAAGCATCTGCAGTTGTCCATGACGAAAGCGGCCCATGACATAGTCGCGCTGCGACTGCGACAGGTCACCATGAAGTGCATCTGCATTATAGCCGTCTTTCATTAATTTATCTGCAACCTCTTTTGTTTCATAACGTGTACGGCAAAACACGATCCCATAGATACTGGGATTCATGTCGGCAATACGTTTCAGCACTTCGTAGCGGTATTTAGCCTGCGACACATAATATTCATGCCTGACATTTTCCGTTCCCGAGTTTTTCCTTCCAACAGCGATTTCATCAGGTTCGCGCATGTATTTCGCTGCGATCCGGGATATCTCCGCCGGCATTGTGGCCGAAAACAAAAGTGTTTGCTTCACCGATGGCGTTTTTTGCAAGATCGCGTCCAGATCTTCCTTGAAACCCATATTAAGCATTTCATCCGCTTCGTCGAGGACAAGCCAGCGAATATTCTCAATCCTTACATGTTTTTTCTTGATCAGGTCAAGCATCCTTCCGGGTGTACCGACAATGATCTGTCCACCCTTTCTCAGACTCCTGATCTGGGTTTCAATACTGGCACCTCCGTATACGGGAATGATATTAAACCCCTTCTTATACTTTGCATAAGATTTGAGATCGTTGGATATTTGCATGCACAGTTCACGGGTCGGACAAAGGATCAGGCCCTGGACTTCACTTTTCGATTCATCCGCCAATTGTACCAGGGGAAACCCAAATGAAGCAGTTTTGCCTGTACCCGTTTGTGCAAGGGTAACCAGGTCCACTTTATCGTTTAGTATTTTTGGAATTACTTGTTCCTGAACCGGAGTTGGCGTTTCAAATCCCAGGTCTTTTACCGCTTTTAATAATGCGCCGTCGAGACCCATTTCTTCAAATGATTTCATGTGTAATATTGTAAAATAATCCTGAGTATTGAAAGCCGGTGATTAGGTCCGTTAACTTATCAACTTAAGATAAGTGGGAGCTTATCGGCAAGGAGACAGTTTTTATTCTTCCTTTCAGAATTGAGCGGCAAAGGTACACTTATTTATCTGTAAATCAATTTTTTTATACAATATCGATCTCCTCTGCACCGGATCATGCAATTTTCATGAGTGACCCAAGCCAGCGGCACGGGCATCCCCTCCCCGGCCCCTCCCAGGGGTTCCTTCAATCAGAAATTGTACCCGGCCGTGATCATGATAAACCTACCCGGTGGCCGCTGCGTCAGGTCTTCGATGTAGATCCTGTCGAAGATATTGTCGATGGCGGCAGCCACGCTGAACCCATTCCGGAAGCGCTTTTCCACCCTGGCATTGAAGACGGTATAGGCAGGATACCTGTCGGTCAGCTGGTATTCAGTGTCGATCACGTTCTGGTCGTTGATCCATCGCTTCCCCACAACCTTCATGCTCAGCGTTCCAAGCCAGCCATGGCTGCGGAGCATCAATCCCGCCGTGACCTTATGATCGGGCACATCGGTCAGGTGCTTGCCGGTTAGGTCGGCATCCGCTTCGGGGTTGGTCATCTCGTAGTCGAGAATGGCAGAGTGGCTGTATGCATAATTCAGGAATGCGGTCAGAAAACTGAAAGCCCGGTATTCCAGTTCTGCCTCAGCACCATAGATCTCCACCCTGCTGATGTTCCTTTTCTGGTATACCGGGGCGATCTTGTAACCCATATTCACCGAATCGCCGGTACTCACGTAGTACATGAAGTCATGCCCGATGGAATAATATACGGATGCACCAAGGGTGAGCCTGCCGGCCAGAATCAGGTCACCCCCGAGCTCGAAGTTATCGAGCAGTTCGGGTTCCAGGGAAGGGTTTGAAATGGCAAAGCTTCCCTTCCTTTTCCCCGTCCGGGTCATGTCGTCCAGTACAGGTGCCCTGAAACCCCTCGATGCTGAGATGTAGATCCTCTGCTCCCGGCTGAAATTGTATTGTAACGACAGTCCCGGGCACAGGGCCTGCCATCGCCGCTCCACCATGGCGGTATCCTGGTAGGCGGTCATGAACTGTATGGTATACGAGGGATATTCAATGGAATACAATCCATCATAATAGCGTGCGAAGTTGTACCGCAGCCCTGCATAGAGGTGTAGCCTGTCGCCGGCCAGCCTGATGTCGTCCTGTACATACAAGGCCCAGGTGTTCATCTTCCCTGCATTACGGATGATATCGGTCGATGTATAATAGGTATCGGTGGCATCCACCATGCCATGCTTCATCTCGAAACCCGCCTGCAGGGTCTGGTACTGAAATCCCCGGTATTCAGCATTCCCCTTCATGCCCAGGTCGTCACGGCACGCATCTACATCGTAGAGCTTATACTCACCTTCATTCATGTATTCATAGAGGCGATCGTAGAATTCCCGGATGGCATACATGTCGAGGCTGTAATCGATGGAACTACCTTTTTTCTTGTACCTGAGCAGGTTATAATACGTATCATGTTCCGAGTAAGCTCCGTATTCCTCGAATACCTCCACCCCGTTGCCACGGATATCGTCATAATAACTGGATTGCACCTCCAGGCTGTGGCCTTTCCTGAATTCCATGCCCAACTTGGCAGTGATGTCATACTCACGCAAAAATGCGGGCACGAGGATACTGTCCTCCTCACCGATAAACTCTTCTGCCTCCGTGATATACCCATCGCTCCGGGTGGCGAAGCCGTCGAGGCTCCAGTAAAGCCCGCTGAGTTTCCGGTCGAAGGAATATTTCCCCGATAGGTTGGCATCGCCTGTCATGGTGTTGTAGGTCCCATAGCCCAGCCTGGCAAATCCCTCCAGCTTTTCTTCGGGTTTCATGGAGGTCATCTCGATCACCCCGCCCATGGCGCCTCCTCCGTACCTGGCCTGGCCGGGGCCTTTCATGATACGGACCGTTTCAATCCTGTCCTTATTGATC
>CAZHYA010000063.1:0-6090 GCA_964536525.1 uncultured Bacteroidales bacterium
GTCAGGGTTTTAGATGATTTGCCTGCGGCCCTTAGCAGGGGCCGCAAGCTCCTGGCAGGGGCTGGAGGCTCCTGTTGCAGGCCTCCGGCCTTCAATCAAGCAAATCCGGCCTGCGCTGTCGTGTCCTGTCAACCGCCTGCTCATATCTCCATTCATCTATTCGGGCCTGATGGCCGGAAAGCAGGATCTCGGGGACCTGTAAACCCCTGAATTCACGGGGGCGCGTATACACCGGCGGAGCGAGAAGGTTGTCCTGTGATCGCCCAGTACCCCGGGGATCACCCGCAGTATGGTATCGACAAGGACTGCAGCGCCGAGCTCGCCGCCGCTCAGCACATAATCGCCTAAAGAGATCTCGTGGGTGATGAAGAGTTCCCTTACCCTTTCATCAACACCTTTATAATGACCGCAGAGCAATATCAGGTTATGCTTAAGCGATAAGGCATTGGAGATGCCCTGGTTGAGCAGCTCCCCGTCGGGCGTGAGAAAGATGACCTCATCATATTCCCGCTCCGACTTCAGTTTCTCGATACAACGTGCAATAGGCTCGACACTCATCACCATTCCGGCGCCACCGCCGAAGGGATAGTCGTCAACGCTCCTGTGCCTGTCAGTTGTATAATCACGCAGGTCGTGCAGATGTAACTCAGCCAGATCCTTTTCAACAGCCCTCCTGATGATCGAATGATCGAAAGGACCCGCAAACATGCCGGGGAAAATGGTGATGATGTCGATGCGCATCATGGATTAGTATAATTTTGAGTTTTGAATTTTAAATTCTTAATTAACAAAACGTAAATGAACCTGTGATCTGTTATGCTGATTCAAATGAATACAACGATCCAACTGCCTTAAACAACTCAAGCGAAAGAGTTCTCGAAATGTAAAAATAGAAAATAAAAAAAAGGACTGTGCAAAAAGCAGACGGGAAAAGCACAGTCCTTAACCAAATCTTATAACTTAATCAAAAAGCTGAGTAAATATACGAAGATTATTATCCTGAAATCAAGTCTAAGACCTCACAAATACTCTACAAAGCCCGATGAACAAAAGGTCCATGACAAATGTTACGCTAATATACAATTAATTGAGAGCTGTTTATATTTCAACCGGCACTTTACATTAATTCGTATTTTTGTCCCGATTAGATAACTTTTCATGTTCAATAACATGATGAATGCACAAAATAGAATGAAAAATTTCATAACCCTTCTCCTGTTTTTCTTTGCTGCAATAGTCGTTTCATATGCACAGGTGGCGCCCAATAAGTACTATGTTCAGTTCACCGACAAGGATAATTCCCCTTATTCGATTGAAAACCCGTCAGCATTTCTTTCGCAGCGTGCCATCGACCGACGGGCAGCCTATGGTATTCCGGTCGACATGAAGGACATTCCCGTAAACCCCCAATATTTGCAGGCAGTAAGGGATGCCGGTGCCACGATACTCAACCCGACCAAATGGCTCAACGGGGTGACCATTGAAACCTCCAGTTCTGCGGTGATCGCTGCCATCGAGGCATTGCCTTTTGTGCAGGGTATTGCCAAGTCGCCCGTTTTCACAGGTGATAAAAATGAAAAACCTTTTTTCGAAAATGAATCCTACGGGGAATCTGCTCCTGCAGCAAGCACTTATACCAGGGAATTTTCATTCTACGATTATGGCAATGCCTACAACCAGATCGGCATGATCAAGGGCGACCAGTTGCACGAACTGGGGTACCGCGGCCAGGGCATTGTGATCGGCGTGCTTGATTCGGGCTTTGAAAATGCCGATGACCTGCCGGTTTTCGGTTCCTTATGGGAGAATGAGCGCGTGCTGGCCACCCATGATTTTGTGACGGGTGAGGCCATTGCTTTCAATAAGCATTACCACGGGACCATGGTACTGAGTACTATGGCAGGCAACCTTCCCGGTGTGATCGTGGGTACAGCCCCCGAAGCTTCTTATTTATTATTGCGCACCGAAGATGCAGGCTCCGAATATCTCATTGAAGAATACAACTGGGTGTCGGGAGCCGAGTTTGCCGATAGCGCAGGGGCCAATGTGCTAAACACCTCATTGGGTTACAGTACTTTTGATGATCCCTCACAGGATCATACCTATGAAGATATGGACGGCAATACCACCCCCATCACAGTTGGGGCCGACATAGCCGCCAGCAAGGGCCTTGTCGTTGTGAACAGTGCCGGCACTTCAGGTGGTTCGGCCTGGTACTATATCACGGCACCGGCCGATGGCGACAGTGTGTTCACCATCGGTGCCGTTAATGCCATGGGCAACCCGGCCTCCTTCAGCAGCCACGGGCCCACTTCCGACGGCAGGATAAAGCCTAACATTGTCGCACAGGGCGAGGGCACTTATGTGGCCAGTCCCGACGGATCCTTTTTCTTTGGCAACGGCACTTCCTTTTCGTCGCCGGTTATCGCAGGCATGATGGCTTGCCTGCTACAGGCCAACCCTGATATGGATAACATGGAACTTATCAATGCCGTTCAGGAGAGCGGCAGCCTTGCCACTGCGCCCGACAATACCATGGGCTATGGCATCCCTGATTTTATGGCGGCACATAATATTCTTACCGTGATCGACGGCGACGGAAAGGAATTACTTAACCAGCTGAGCGTTTATCCCAATCCGTTTTCTTCGTATGTCGATCTGTCGTTCAGGTCGGACGGCCCTGCATCGGCCATCCTCACCCTTGTCGACATGACCGGAAGGACATTGCTTGAACGGGGGCAAAATGTTGGTGCTGGCATGAACAGCATCAGGTTAAACGAACTTGAACGATTGCCTTCAGGGATCTACTTTCTGCGCATAGAGAGTGGCGATGCCGTGATCACCTCAAAACTGGTAAGGAAATAATTCCGGTTTGTTAAAGATTCAGATCAGCCACGATGCTGCCTATCCTTGCTTCCAGTTCTTCCTTCATTTTTTCGTAGCGGGTTGCGTCGGTGAGTTTGCCTTTGACGCCAAAATAAAACTTTATTTTTGGCTCCGTGCCCGACGGACGCATGCTGATCTTGCTGCCATCTTCAAGAAAGAACTGCAAGACATTCGACTTCGGCAGCTCAACAGGCTCCGTGGTTCGGGTCACCAGGTTGGTTGACAGGGAACGTTCATAATCCTTGATCGTGATCACCCTGCTTCCGTTTATTTCGGCAGGAGGGGTGTTTCTGAAGCCATCCATGATCCTGCGGATCTCCTCTGCACCAGACATGCCTTTCTTGACGACCGAGATCAGCCCTTCGTAATAAAAGCCGAATTCCATGTATATGTCGAGCAGGATGTCATAGATGGTCTTTCCCTGCGATGCGGCCCATGCGGCAGCTTCGGCGATCAGGGCGCAGGCGCTGACCGCATCCTTGTCGCGCACAAAATCACCGATCATGTAGCCGTAACTCTCCTCACCGCCTGCGATGAAGGTCTTCCTGCCTTCGTTTTGACGAATGATATCGGCGATCCATTTAAATCCGGTGAGCACATCGTAGCTTTCTATGCCGTACTTATCGGCAATGTCGATAAGCAATTCGGTGGTGACGATGGTCTTTACCATGTATTCACTGCCGGTGATGAGGCCATTCTCCTTCCATTTGCGGAAGATATAATACATCAGCACCGCCGCGGTCTGGTTGCCGTTCAGCAGGATGAACCTGCCATGGTTATCCTTTACCGCGATGCCTACCCTGTCGGCATCAGGATCCGTGGCCATCACAAGGGTGGCTCCTTCCTTTTCAGCTTTTGCGATGGCCATCTCCATGGCCGACGACTCTTCGGGATTGGGTGATTTCACCGTGGGGAAGTTGCCGTCGGGCGTGGCCTGCTCCTCCACCAGACTGATGTTGGTGAAGCCGAAGTTCCTCAGACAGCGGGGCACCAGGCTGGCCCCTGTCCCGTGCAATGGGGTGTAAACAATCGGGATATCATGGTGTTGCCGGATCAGTTCGGGGCTGAGCGATAGATTTTTGAGCAGATCGAGATACAACAGGTCGGTCTCTTCCCCGATGAGGGTGATCAGGTCATGGTCACCGTCGAACTTCACCTCATCAAAAGTGGTGATCTTTCTCACCTCTTCTATTACGTTCTTATCGTGTGGGGGGATAAGTTGTGCGCCATCGTCCCAGTAAGCTTTGTATCCGTTGTATTCTTTGGGGTTATGCGATGCGGTCACCATGACGCCGCTCCGGCATCCGTAATGCCTGATGGCGAACGACAATTCAGGCGTGGGCCTGAGGCCGTCGAAAAGGTACACCTTGATGCCGTTGGCCGAAAACACTTCTGCCGCGATCCTGGCAAATTCTACGCTGTTGTTGCGCGAATCGTGGGCTATGGCCACCTTGATCTCCGTGTTGCCATAAACTTTTCGCAGGTAGTTCGATAGTCCCTGTGTAGCCATGCCCAGGGTGTACCTGTTCATCCTGTTGGTGCCGGTACCCATGATGCCGCGCAGGCCGCCGGTGCCAAATTCCAGGTCGCGATAGAACGACTCGGTGAGTTCCTGCGGGTCATGATCCATCATGTGGCGGATGGCCTTTTTACTTTCTTCATCAATGTTTCCGTTCAGCCAGGCATTGGCTTTGTCCATTACGGTTTGGTTGATATCGCTCATATCACAATGGTTTTTCGAGTTTTTTAATACATTTTTTCAGTGATTCACGCCATCCGGGTATGCTCAGATTGAATTCGTTTTTGATCCTGCTTTTGTCGAGCAGGCTAAAGGTCGGCCTGGAGGCCTTCGACAACCCGTATTCGCTCGTGCTCACAGGGGCGATCCTGCAATGCAGGCCTGACAAACGTACGATCTCTTCGGCAAAGCCAGCCCAGTTGGTGAGCCCTTCATTTGAATAATGGTATGTTTGCACACCATCGAAAGCATGGATGTGCGGCAGCATGGCAAATATGGCTGCTGCAAGGTCACCGGCATAGGTAGGCGATCCATGCTGGTCGTCCACAACGCTGACCTCATCACGCTCCATGGCCAGCCTCCTGATGGTTTTTACGAAATTGCTGCCTTCTTCAGAGTAAAGCCAGGAGGTGCGGATGATCGCCGCACGGCAGGATGATGCCCTCACCGCCTGTTCCCCCAGAAGCTTGGACAGGGCATATTTCGATTGAGGGTTTGGCGTATCATCTTCGTTATAGGCTGAACCCTTTTTCCCGTCAAAAACGTAATCCGTCGAGAGGTGGATGAGTCCGAAATCATGTTGCTTTGCACTTGCAGCCAGAAAGCCTGCAGCCTCCCCGTTGATCATCATGGCCGGAGCAGGATCATCCTCGGCCTTGTCCACGGCATTGTATGAAGCGCAGTTAACCAAAATATCCGGCCCGTATGAGATCATCATCTTCGCTATCGCTTCAGGGACGGTAATGTCGAGTTCGTCCATGTCGGTGAAGAGGTACACATGTTCAGGATGGTTTTTGCTCTCCTCCCTCAGGGCCATGCCCAGCTGACCGTTTGCTCCTGTAACAAGTACCCTCATAGATGCTTTTCCTCCCCGAGTGTCTTAAAATATGCGATGGTCCTTGTCAGCCCTTCCTTCACGGGCGTGTGGGGTTCCCAGCCGAGGGCCTTTTTGGCGAGGCTGATATCGGGCTGGCGTTGCATGGGGTCATCTTCGGGCAGATCGCCGTAGGCGATGCCTGATGATGATCCCGTCAGCTTCGTGATGAGGGAGGCCAGGCTGAGCATGCTCAGCTCCTCCGGGTTGCCAAGATTCACCGGCCCGGTGAAATGATCGTCGGTTGCCATCAGCTTCACCAGTCCCCCGATCATGTCGTCGACGTAGCAGAAGCTCCTGCTCTGTTTTCCTGAGCCGTAAATGGTGATGTCTTCCCCCCTGAGCGCCTGCATGATGAAATTCGAAACCACCCTTCCGTCCTGGGGATCCATCCTCGGGCCATAGGTATTGAAGATCCTCGCGATCTTGATCCTGACCTTATTCTGCTTGTGATAATTCACGAAGAGGGCTTCGGCACAGCGTTTTCCCTCGTCGTAGCAAGCCCTGGAGCCGATCGGGTTTACATGGCCCCAGTAGTCCTCCGTTTGCGGGTGCACCTGGGGATCACCGTAAACCTCACTGGTAGAAGCCT
>CAZHYA010000063.1:6129-7153 GCA_964536525.1 uncultured Bacteroidales bacterium
GATGGGATTGAACTGGTAATGGATAGGGGAGGCCGGGCAGGCCAGGTTATAGATCTCGTCCACCTCTATGTAAAAAGGCATGGTAATGTCGTGCCTGATCACTTCGAAGAAGGGATTGCCGAGCAGGTGAAGGATGTTCTGCTTGCTGCCGGTATAGAAATTGTCGAGGCAGATCACCTCGTGACCTTGGTCAAGAAGGTGCTCACAGAGATGGGATCCGAGGAACCCCGCCCCTCCGGTCACCAGAATTTTCTTTTTGTTCATTCGTTCAGGCTTTAAGCTATTTGCCAATTGCAAAGTAAGTGAACCCTCCTGCATGAAGTTCATCCCTGTCGTAGATGTTCCTGCCGTCGAAGATCACCGGATGTTTCATCACCGCCTTCATTTTTTCGAGATCGGGTACCCTGAATTCCTTCCACTCGGTGACCAGCAGGAGGCAGTCGGCATCTTCGAGCACCGCATACTGGTCATCCACGAGCTCCACCCTGGCATCCAGCACCCTGGAGGCCTCTTCCAGTGCGATTGGGTCGTAGGCCGACACCCGGCATCCTGCATCCAGGAAAAGATCGATCAGCACCCTCGACGGCGCCTCACGCATGTCGTCGGTCTGTGGCTTGAAGGAGAGGCCCCAGAGGGCGATCTTCCTGTTTTCCAGCCTATCATCAAAATGCCTCTTAACCTTATGATAGAGCACCTGCTTCTGGGCATCATTCACTACTTCGACAGCCTGCAACAGGCTCATTTCAAATTTGTTATCCCTGGCCGTCCTGATCAGGGCCTTAACATCCTTGGGAAAGCATGATCCGCCATAACCTATGCCAGGGTAGATGAATTTGCTGCCGATCCTGGGGTCGCTGCCGATGCCTTTTCGTACCATGTCGACATTGGCACCTATGATCTCGCAGAGGTTGGCGATCTCGTTCATGAAACTGATCCGGGTGGCCAGCATGGCGTTGGCGGCATATTTGGTCATCTCGGCCGAAGGGATGTCCATGAAAATGATGGGATGCCCGTTGAGGGTGAA
>CAZHYA010000063.1:7163-10035 GCA_964536525.1 uncultured Bacteroidales bacterium
CCCTTCTCATAAGCTCCCTTGGCGCCCTCCATTGTGAACGGCTTGTAAAGCTTTTGCATGATCTTCACCGCCCTGTCGGAGTTTGTCCCGATCACGATCCTGTCGGGTTTGAGAAAATCCTCTATCGCAGCGCCTTCCTTGAGAAATTCGGGGTTGGAGGCCACATCGAAGCTGATGTCCCTTCCGCGAGCCCTGAGCTCATCGCTGATCGCCTTCCTGACCTTTTCTGCCGTCCCAACGGGTACCGTGCTCTTGGTCACCACAAGGATGTAGTCTTCAATATTCCTGCCTACCTCCCCGGCCACCTCGAGCACATACCTCAGGTCGGCGCTGCCATCCTCATCGGGCGGCGTCCCCACCGCGATGAACACCACCTCGCAATCGTCGAGCGTGGAGGCCAGGTCGGTAGTGAAATGCAGCCTGCCCTTTTCCAGGTTGCGGCTGATCATCACGTCAAGTCCCGGCTCGTAAATCGGCACCAGGCCGTTATTCAGCCCTTCGATCTTTTTTCTGTCTACATCCACGCAACTTACGTCGATGCCTACCTCAGCGAAGCAGGTGCCCGTCACCAGGCCAACATATCCTGAGCCAACAATGGTAATTTTCATATGCTTATCAAGGTGGGTTTCTATGCTCTTTTATGGCTACGAAGATAACAATTTTTGGTGTAGGTAAATGCTCCTTCCAGCGTCACCTTCAATACCGTATGTCGAGTTCCGATTCGTCCCACTCCCTGAACACCTCCTGTGCCTCATCGCGCATGATGTTCACAAAGGGGATCGAGCGTTTCTCCATGGGCAGGTTGCATTCATGGTAAATATGCGCATCGTCGAAACCCGATGCGGCTGCATCTTTGCGGGTAGCGGCAAAGTACACCCTGTCGGGACGGGCCCAGTAGATGGCTCCCATACACATGGGGCATGGCTCGCAGCTGCTGTATACCTCACAACCGGTCAGCTGGTAGGTTCCCAGTGCCGCACAGGCCCTCCTGATGGCCAGCACCTCGGCGTGCGCCGTGGGGTCGTCGCCGGCGACCACCTCATTCATGGCCGAAGCGATGACCTTCCCGTCTTTCACAACCACAGCACCAAAGGGCCCTCCCTTGCCCTGTTCTACGTTTTCCCGGGCCAGCCTTATGGCCATTGCCATATGTTCAGGAATGAATCTTTCCATATTTTAAAGGTAATTGTTCCAGTTTCCCTTGTAAGTCGGCTTGGTTACGGCCTGTTCAAGTAATACCATGAACTCTGCACGTGGCAGGTTTATTGCGCCGAGGCTTTTGAGGTGGCCGGTGTCCTGCTGTGCGTCGATCATCTCAAAATCCCATTGCTGCAACAACTTTACCAGATGATAGAAGGCAAATTTGGAGGCATCGCGCATCGTAAAAAACATGGATTCACCGAAGAATACCTTGCCCAGCGACACTCCATACAGTCCTCCTGCCAGTTGTCCGTTGTGCCAGGTCTCCACGGAGTGGGCATACCCTTCCCTGTGGAGCCTGATGTAGGCTTTGATCATATCTCTGGTGATCCATGTGCTTGCCTGGCCCTTTCTTTTGACCATGGCGCAACTGCTGATCACCTGGGGAAATTTCCTGTCGAAGGTACAGCTGTATTTTCCGCTTTTGATGAGCTGCTTCATGCTGTGGCTGACCCTGAAACGCTCGGGGAAGAGCACCATCCTGGGGTCGGGCGACCACCATAGCAGGGGCGCTCCCTTTTGTGGCCACGGGAATATGCCGTTGGCATATGCCGTAATGAGCCTGTCGATCGACAGGTCGCCCCCTATGGCCAGGATGCCTTCCTCCTCGGCATAGGAGGGGTCGGGAAATACGGGCTCGTCGGTAAGTTTGAATATGGGCATGTAGGTGATGTCGGCTTTTATCTGTTATAATTTGTCGAGGCAATGGATGATGGTGCCGGCGGTTTCTTCCACCTGCCGTTCACTGATGGTGAGCGGCGGGGCGATGCGGAATGCCGAAGGCCTGAACAGGAAACGGTCGGTGACAAGGCCTTCCGCCATGAACAGGCTGCTGAGCCTGTCGGCGGCGTTGCTGTCGTCCAGCTCAACGGCCATCATCAGCCCTTGATGTCGAATCGCTTTTACGGCCCTGTGGCCCTTGAGCAGCCTGAAGAAGTTGTCGCCATGGCTGATGGCCTTGCTGCACAGGCCTTCATCAAGGATCACCTGCAGGCTTGCCATTGCTGCTGCACAAGAAACGGGATGACCGCCAAAGGTGGTGATGTGTCCCAGTTCGGGGTTGAAGGTGAGCTGATCCATCAGTGCGCGGCTGCTCACGAAGGCCCCGATAGGCATGCCGCCACCCATGCCTTTGGCCAGGCATAGGATGTCGGGGCTGATGCCATAATGGCTGAAGCTGAACAGGCTTCCGGTACGTCCGAAGCCCATCTGTATGTCGTCGACCACCAGCAGGGCACCGGTATGGTTGCAGCGTTGCCTGAGCTTTACCAGGAAGCCTTCCTCGGGGAGGATGACCCCGGCTTCGGCCTGTATGCATTCGACCACGACGCAGGCGGTCTCATCATTGATCATGCCCAGCATGTCGGCGTTGTTGAACGCAAGATGGCTCACGCCCGGCATCAGTGGCCTGAAAGCGTTCTTCAGCTTTTCGTTGCCAAGGATGCTCAGCGCGCCGGCGGTGCCGCCGTGGTAGGCATCCCTGAAGGCCACCACCCCGGGCCTTCCCGTGCTCCGCTTTGCCAGTTTGAGGGCACCTTCGATGGCTTCGCTGCCCGAATTCACAAAATATACGGCATCGAGATGATCAGGGAGCTGACGGGTGAGCGCATGGGCAAGCATGACCGTGGGAGATTGGAGGTATTCGCCGGAAACCATGAGGTGCATGTGCGGG
>CAZHYA010000064.1:0-9892 GCA_964536525.1 uncultured Bacteroidales bacterium
GTCGATATAGGGAGTTAGTTCGTCCACAAAAAATATGCGGTACTGGTTTCGCAGGCTTCCGGCATATTCCTCATTCCTGTTGTTGGGCTTTACGAAGACTGCCAGTATGGTGTCGACCGCCCCGCTGTGGATCAGGTTATCGAGTACATTGTCGGCACTTCCAAGCAGCAGGTAGTCAGGACCATCCTGGAAATAGGCTACCGGATATCCGTTGGCCTTTTCGGGATTGTAACCCGCAGGCAGGTACACCCTCACCTCGAAAGTCGAACCTGTATTTGTCGATTTGATCAAGAAGGCATCGATCTCCCCCTGTGGAGTCCCCGTAATCTCTTCTATCTCCCATGGCTGAATATAGCCGGGCATGGCCAACTCGGAATTGGGCCCGAAACCCCCCGACACCAGGTTTGGATTAAGTTCGTCAAGCACCCAGTTATTCCCGTTGATCACGAATTTATAGTCGAGCCTTGCATTCATTTCAAAAACCCTGGAACAATACCACATGATGGTTCCGCTGACCCTTGTCATCGCAGTGGCGGCCGGGTCCCATCCGTTCATGTCGCCAGCCAGGGTAACTGAGCCTGCATTGCCCATATAGATAAAATTGGCAGTATCCCCGTTGATGTATGGTATCCCAACAGCCACCGCCTCCGTCAAGAACGCATCGACCACAGCAGGCCTTTCGGATTCGGGCAGGGTGTTCAGATAATCAATGAAAGAAGAAAAGCTTTGGGCGGATGCCATATTCGCACAGGCGATACACAGGAATATTAAAAAAATTTTCATCACGGGCAGGGTTTTGTATCAGGCTTATCAAAGATAAGCATTCATGTGCAATTGGTTGAAATAAACCTTTTTTTTCATATTATTAAGGTTTTATTCTCCTTACCGTTAACTGGCGTGATCTGGGCGCCAAAGATGGGGGGGCGCTTGCAATTGGCAAGCTGTATTAAACAAAATCCATCGTAAGATGGTTACTTAACTCATAACCATTATTAGCATGAGTATAACGCAAAAGCTTAAACAAAGATCCGGCGGACTCTTCACCCGTTTCCTGAACTTTGTTGAAAGAGCAGGCAACGCTCTTCCCCACCCTGCCACTTTGTTCCTGATCCTGGCCCTGCTGGCCCTGATCGCATCCTGGCTGGCCCACATCATGGGTTCGCAGGCCATTAACCCGGCTACCGGTGAAGTCATCAATCCGGTTAACCTTCTCAGCCGCGACGGGCTTCACTACATCCTCGACAGCATGGTGGATAATTTCACAGGCTTTGCCCCGCTGGGCATCGTGCTGGTCGCCATGCTGGGTATCGGTGTAGCCGAGAGCAGCGGCCTGATCAGCACGCTGATCCGCATGCTGGTGCTCTCTGCCCCTAAGCGGATGCTGACCTTTGTGCTGGTGCTCTCAGGGGTGATCTCGAATGTGGCCAGCGACGTGGGTTACGTACTGCTGATCCCGATGGCCGGGGTGATCTTCATCGCCGTGGGCAGGCACCCCATTGCGGGGATGGCAGCCGCCTTTGCAGGGGTTTCGGGCGGCTTCAGCGCCAACCTCCTGCTGGGAACCATCGACCCCCTGCTTGCAGGCCTGTCGACGGAAGCGGCCGAGATCATCGAACCCGGTTACGTGGTAAACCCAACGGCCAACTACTACTTCATGGTCGTGTCGACGTTTTTCATCGCATTTACCGGAACTTTCATCACTGAGAAATTCGTGGAACCGCGGATGGGAAAATATAAGGCAGAAGAAAATGAACAGCAGATCGATAAACTGACTAAAAAAGAAAAACGTGGCCTTCGCTATGCCCTGGTCACCATCCTCATCATTACCGGGATCATCCTTACAGGCTTACTGCGCAAGGATGGTTTCCTGCACCCCGATGAAGGCGGACTGCTCGAATCCCCGCTGATCAAGGACGTTGTGGCCTTCCTGTTCCTGATCGCAGGGCTGACAGGCCTGGCATATGGTTTTGGCTCGGGCAGGTTTAAGAGCGATGCCGACGTGATGAACGGCATGAAGGACTCGATCAAGACGCTCTCCATGTATATCGTGCTGGTATTTTTCGCAGCGCAGTTCGTGGCCTATTTCAAGGAGTCGAACCTCGGCGTGATCTTTGCCATCAAGGGAGCCGGGCTGATCTCGGCATCCGGCATCGGGCTTATCCCGCTCATGATCCTCTTTATCATCCTTTCTGCTTCCATCAATATGCTCATGGGCAGCGCTTCGGCCAAGTGGGCCATCCTGGCACCGGTATTCATTCCCATGTTCATGCTCATGGGATATTCGCCCGAACTTTCGCAGGTGGTTTTCAGGATCGGCGATAGCGTGACCAACATCATTTCGCCCATGATGAGCTTCTTTGCCTTGATCATCGCATATTTTCAGAAATATGATGCCAAATCCGGCATCGGAACCATCATCGCCACCATGTTACCCTATTCCATAGCCTTCTTCCTCATGTGGACCTTATTGCTTATTGCATGGTTGTACCTGGGGCTGCCCTTGGGGCCTGAGGCGGGGATATATTACTCACCTCAGCATTGAGCGTTTCCCGCCCCCTGTTGATCACCGGGCCGGGACCGGTATTTTTTGTCAGTTCACCGGATTTTTGTATCTTTATGTGCATAGTATCGAAAAGCTATGTCGCAAATAAAGAAAAATCATTTTCCCATTAACCTCAATCTCAACGTCAGGGGCCTTGAGCCTTCAGCCACCCTGGCCATCAACGAGAAAAGCAGAAGATTCATGGCTGAAGGCAGGGAGGTGTTCAGGCTTGGCCTCGGACAGTCGCCATTCCCGGTGCCCGAAGAAGTTGCGGAAGCGCTTCGCAGGAATGCACACCAGAAGGACTATCTTCCCGTTAAAGGCCTTATGCCTCTCAGGGAGTCAATTGCACGGTTCAACCTGAGGATGCACAAGGTCGACGACCAACCCGAAGATATTTTTATCGGTCCGGGTTCAAAAGAGCTGATCTTCATCCTGCAACTCGTGTATTATGGCGACCTGATCATCCCCACGCCAAGCTGGGTATCGTATGCTCCACAGGCAAAGATCATCGGCCGCAATGTTCACTGGGTCCCCACAGTGAAAGAGAACGACCTCAGGCTGAGTCCCGACATGCTGGAAGAGATCTGCATCAAAGATCCCGACAAGCCCCGCATAGCCATCCTGAACTATCCGGCTAACCCAACAGGGGTAACCTATCCCATCGAGCGTTTGAAACGGCTCGCTGAGGTGGCACGCAAATACAGGGTGGTCCTTGTTTCGGACGAGATCTACGGACTGCTGCACCACAACAACCAGCATGTTTCCGTGGCGCGGTTCTATCCCGAAGGGACCATCATCAGCAACGGGCTCAGCAAATGGTGCGGGGCCGGAGGCTGGAGGCTGGGCTTTTTCTCATTCCCTTCCGGCTTGCGGTGGCTGCATAATGCCATGGCTGTTGTGGCCAGCGAAACATTCACGGCCACCTCTGCCCCCATACAGTATGCCGCCATCACGGCTTTCGACGGAGGATCATTCCTTGAAGATTACCTCGGCAGGGCCCGCAGGGTGCTGAAGGTGATCCTGAGATATATTATGGTAAGGTTTGACAAACTAAACATCGCTTATCCTCATCCGCAGGGAGCGTTCTATATCTTCCCCGACTTTGGCCATTACAAGGCCAGGTTAAACGAAAAAGGAATATTTACCGGAAAGCAACTTTGCGAAAGGGTCCTCGATGATACAGGGGTAGCCATGTTGCCGGGCGCAGATTTCGGACGTCCGCCCGAGGAATTCTCCGCCAGGATCGCCTACGTCGATTTCGATGGGGCCGAAGCCTTGAAAGCTGCAGAGGAACTGTTCTGCGATGAAAAACACAACCAGGAACACTTCGTGAAACAGCACTGCCCGAAGATCGTCACCGCAGTTGAACGCCTTGGCAACTGGCTTCTTGAATTATGACCCGGACCAGCGGTTCATATATTTTCTTGTTTGAAATTCAGGAAATAACCCTAATTTTATCCTGTACAAACAATTTCAGCCTTGGAATATACCGAAATACTGATCAACATCAGGAAGATCCTGCGATCGCTTAACCTTGAATCGAAGAAGATACAAAAAGAATACGGGGTAAGCATCCCGCAATTGATGTGCCTGGATTACCTCGGCGGCAAGTTCGAATTCCGATCCACACAGGGAGAGATCGCCAAATACCTTAACCTGAACTCCAGCACCATGTCGGGCATCATCGACCGGCTTGAACTGAAGGGATTGGTGGCCAGGCTCCCTAACCCCCATGATAAACGCACCGTTTTTATCTCTTTAACCTCAAAAGGGGCAAGGCTCCTTGAGCAATCCCCGCAACTGCTTCACCACCAGCTCTCCAGAAAGCTCGAAAAACTTCCTGCAGAAAAACTAACCGAAATAAACAATGCCCTCAGGATCCTCATCGAAAGCCTCCATATTGAAGAGATCCCTGCATCTCCCCTGATGACAATCGATGATCCCCTTTCCATCAATCACGACGACTGAGGCCGCCCGGTTCAAACCTTATCAGCCTATGCTCATTCGTTTTTTAAGCTAAAATATTTTACGCTTTGTAAAATTTTTTGTAATTTTGTTCCTATAGAAACAATTTTACGTACAGAAGGATGAAGAAAAAAGAACTGAGACAAGGCATACTGAACGCAGTGACCGATTACCTGCATGAAGAAGGTTTTCACGATATCAGGGCAGATGTTGAAGACATGGACAAGCCCAAAAAGATCGTTGAACAACGTTCCGGCGATATCTTTCAGCCTGACGTGATGGCCTCACAGGAAGATTCATCGTTCTTGTTCGAAATCGAAACAGGGGAGAACCTGGACACTGAAAACGAGGTTTTCGTTAGGAAATGCAAGCTTTTTCAGCAATATGCCGACTCGAAGAACGGGAAATTGTATTTAATTGTTCCTATACAATATTTTAAGAAGGTACTCACTTACCTCGACAGGAACAACCTGAAAAATGTGGGCATCCTGCAGGTGGATGCCGGATAGGGCTTATCCTTGCCATTAATGCCATCAAGCAAATAGTAAATCAACAGCCCCAGGCACCAGTATGCACCCTATTGACCTAAGTATCTTTATTGTTTACATCGTTGCGATGCTCGGCATAGGAATATGGTTCCATATTCGCAACAAGGACCTTGATGACTTCTATGTAGGCGGGAGGCAGATGGGGAGCTGGCATATCGGCTTTTCGGTCGTGGCCACCGACGTGGGCGGAGGATTCTCGATCGGCCTGGGAGGGCTGGGGTTTGCGATCGGCCTCTCAGGTTCGTGGATGCTGTTTACCGGCCTGCTTGGTGCCTGGCTAAGTGCAGTTTTCCTGATCCCGAAGATCAAGCCACTGTCTGATCGGAAAAACCTGTATACTTTTCCTCAGATATTTGAATCGTATTATGGGCGCAGTGTGGCGGTTGTGGCAGGGGTGATCTCAGCCATCGGCTACCTGGGCTTTACCAGCTCCCAACTGCTCGCCGGGGCCAAACTGGCATCAGCCACCTTTGAAGGGCTTAACCTGCAGTACGCACTCATCCTGATGGGGACGGTAGCAGTGGGCTATACGGTGCTTGGCGGACTGAAGGCCGTGATCTATACCGACACCCTGCAATGGATCATCTTGCTCAGCGGGCTGATATTCATTGGCATACCCATCGCCTATGTAAAAACGGGAGGTTTTGCAGCCCTCAGCCAGACCGTTGATGCCGGGATGCTCAGCCTGAACAATATCAGTTGGGTAACATTCATAAACTGGCTGGTGACCATCCTGCCGGTGTGGTTTGTCGGCATGACCCTCTACCAGCGCATCTATGCCTCAAAATCGGTCAGGCAAGCCAAAAAGGCCTGGTATATCGCCGGCCTTTTCGAATGGCCCGTCATGGCCTTTATGGGAGTGATGCTGGGGCTTTTTGCCAGGGTTGCATTCGAGAACGGGATGTTTCAGGATATCGGATTCGTACCGGGCAGCGATGCCGACCCAGAAATGGGATTGCCGCTGCTGCTGAGGTATATCCTTCCATACGGGCTGATGGGTTTACTTTTATCGGCATATTTCTCAGCCATCCTGTCGACAGCCGACAGCTGCCTTATCGCAGCTTCGGGCAACATCCTCACCGATATCATTGAGAAAATTGTCCCAGGAGGCTTGTCAAAGAAACGGGTGCTCCTGTTTTCCAAGATACTCACCCTGGTGATCGGCATAATCGCTGTCGGGATCGCCCTGAAAATGACCGAAGTGCTGCAACTCATGCTGTATTCCTATGCCATTATGGTATCAGGACTATTGATCCCTGTGCTGGCATTGCTTATCTTCAAAAGGCCCAATACCACGGCAGCCCTCAGCGCCATGATCGCCGGAGGCACCATTACCATCGTGCTCACCGCAATAGAACATAAACTGCCTTATGGCCTTGCCGCCAATATCTTTGGCATATCTGCGGCAGCCATGACCTATATAACCATTCATTTTATTAACCATAAAAAACACTTACCATTATGAATTATAAATATTACAGCTCACTGGAGATCCTGACTACGCTTGAAAAGCAACAGATCGTAAATTTCCTCTACAAGCACCTTGATGAGTTCGGTGATGCCGAGAAGGATATCGGCAACGCGATTGACTATGCCATGAGTTCTTATCCCCTGGCCGGGGGATTTATCCTCACGGCCGAAGAAAACGGGAGCCTGCTGGGTGCAGTGGTCATGAATAAAACCGGCATGAAGGGATACATCCCCGAAAATGTGCTGGTATACATTGCCGTGCACCGCGACCACAGGGGTCAGGGCCTTGGCAAGGAACTGATGAAAAAAGCACTCAATTATGCAAAAGGCGACATTGCCTTGCATGTAGAGCCCGAAAACCCCGCCAAGTTCCTTTACGAGAAGATCGGTTTTACGAACAAATACCTGGAAATGAGGATTAAAAGGTCATAGAGACCAGTATATATGAACGAGGAAAGTTTCACAACAGCGCTCATCAATTTCAGGAGAGACCTTCATCGGCATCCTGAAATTTCGGAAGAGGAATCGGCCACTGCAGCCAGGGTGAAAAAGTTTATCAACGACTTTGAACCCGACCGTATCGCGGAGGGTGTCGGCGGCCATGGCCTCATCGCCGAATTCTCATCAGGCAGGGAAGGCCCCTCACTCATGTTCAGGTGTGAGCTCGATGCCTTGCCGATCAGAGAAAAGAACGACATCACGTATGCCTCTGCAATACCCGGAAAGGGGCACCTCTGCGGCCACGACGGGCATATGGCCATGGTGGCCGGACTTGGCCGTCATCTGATGAATAATCCGCCCACCCGGGGCAGGGTGATGCTGCTTTTCCAGCCAAGCGAAGAGAATGGCAAAGGTGCCGAGGCCGTGCTGAACGACCCTCTCTTCAAAGATTTTGAACCCGACCATATCTTCGCCCTGCATAATCTGCCGGGATATCCGCTGCACCATGTCGTCGTCTCAAAAGATCATTTTGCCGCCGCATCCTCAGGTATGCGCATATCCCTTGAAGGCAGGTCGTCGCATGCCGCCGAACCCGAGAAAGGGATCAACCCGGGTTTTGGTATGGCCGGCATGATCATGGCCTTCCGCGATGTGATGAAAATTGAGCGGTATTTCAGGGATTTTGTCCTGATCACTCCCATCCATGCGCGGCTTGGAAAGGTCGCCTACGGGACTTCTCCGGGAGAAGGGGTGATACACCTGACGCTCAGGAGTTACCGAAACGACGATATGAGCTTGCTCAAGAAGGAACTTGAAGGCCTCGTGATGACGATCGCTGAAAGGGAAAAGCTCTCATTCGAAATGATCTATGAAGAAGTGTTCCCGGCCACCATCAATGATGCAGCCTGCAGCGGGCTTATCGAAACCGCAGCCGCAAACCTCAAACTCGGGATTGAAACGATAGCGCAACCGTTCAGGTGGTCGGAGGATTTCGGCCACTTCACGGCAAAATTTCCGGGAGCCATATTCGGGCTGGGGTCCGGCGAATCACAGCCTGCCCTGCACAATCCCGATTATGATTTCCCCGATGCACTGATCCCGACAGGAATAAAACTATACCAGGAAATTTACCGGCAAATCATACAATGACAACATGTTGAAAACAACTTCAGTACTGGAACTCAGCCAGTCGGCCCTTAACAACAACATTGCCTTCCTCAGGGCCCTTATAGGGCATGATGTAAGCTTTTCCTCTGTTGTGAAAGGCAACGCCTATGGCCACGGCATCGAAAAATTCGTCCCCATGGCTGAAAAGGCCGGTATCAGCCATTTTTCCGTCTTCAGCGGCGACGAGGCCTGGCGGGTGGCCGAAGCAGCGGAGCAAAACCCCGAGATCGTCATCATGGGGTGGCTCGACCATGAAGATATGGCGTGGGCCGTAGAAAACGGCATTGGCTTCTGGATCTTCGACCCTGAGCGGCTCGACAGGGCCATCGATACGGCCCGGTCGCTCGGGACAAAGGCCAGGCTGCACCTTGAGCTCGAAACGGGTATGAACCGTACGGGGCTGACGGAAAAGGACATGACCTATGCCATCAGGAAGATCCGCGCCAATGCAGGCTATGTCGAACTCGACGGGGTCTGCACACATTATGCAGGAGCAGAGAGCGTGGCCAACTTTGTCAGGGTCAACCGGCAGATCAGCAGGTTCAACAAATTTGTGAGAACGATAAGAAGCCGGGGACTGAACCCCAGATACAGGCATACCGCCTGCTCGGCCGCTGCCCTCAACTACCCCAAGACCCGGATGGACATGGTGCGGATCGGCATCATGCAGTATGGTTTCTGGCCCAGCATCGAAACCTTCATTCAATATGTACACGGAAGGGAAGAACGCTACGATCCGCTCGACAGGGTGATCAGCTGGAAAAGCAGGATCATGTCGCTCAAGAGGGTCAACGAGGGTGAATTTGTCAGTTACGGCACCACATACCTGGCCACCGAGGAAAAACTTATCGCCGTCGTCCCCGTCGGGTATTCACACGGTTTCAGCCGTATGCTCAGCAACCAGGGCAGGGTATTGATCGGCGGACACAGGGTCGGGGTGATCGGAATGGTGAACATGAACATGCTCCTGGCCGATGTTACTGCCATCCCCGATGTTAAGGCCGGTGATGAAGTGGTCATCATCGGAAAGCAGGAAAATCTTGAGATCACAGTAGCTTCATTCAGCGAAATCAGCAACCAGGTCAACTACGAACTTCTGGTCAGGCTTCCGGAAAGGACCCGCAGGAAACCCGTTGCATAATATAAAAAGTCATGGCTTACATTGAATTACATACAGACAAACTGAAACATAATTTCGAATTCCTCAACAAGATCTTCGCCATTTACAGGAAGGACTGGGGCGTTGTATCTAAGTTGCTATGCGGCAACAAGGCTTTTCTGAAAGAGCTCCTCGAACTGGGGGTGAAGGAGATCCACGATTCACGCATCAGCAACCTGAAGGTGATCAAATCCATCAATCCCGATGTGCAGACGGTCTACATCAAACCTCCTGCAAAGAAGGCCATCCGCTCCCTGGTGAAATATGCCGATATCAGCTTCAACACCGAATTCGAGACCATCAGGCTCATCTCGGAAGAGGCACAGCGACAGGATGTCATCCATAAGATCATCATCATGATCGAGATGGGCGACCTGCGCGAGGGCGTGATGGGCGACGACCTGATCGACTTCTACCGGCAGATCTTCAAGCTTCCCAACATCCAGGTGATCGGGCTCGGGACCAACCTCAACTGTCTCAGCGGGGTGATGCCCTCGCACGACAAGCTCATCCAGCTGAGCCTTTATAAGCAGCTCATCGAGGCCACCTTCAACCGGAAGATCCCATGGGTCACCGGCGGTTCCTCCGTCACGCTAC
>CAZHYA010000065.1:0-7401 GCA_964536525.1 uncultured Bacteroidales bacterium
GAGGGGCCTGCAGCCGTCATGCTCCACGAAGATATCGGAGGGGATGCGTATCGAAACGCATAACGACAAGATCGCTGCTTCCAGGAAGACCGCCCTTGAACTGATCCTCAGCAACCATTATGCCGATTGTATCGGACCCTGCAAGCAGACCTGCCCGGCCGGCGTGGATGTGCAGGGATATATCTCCCACATCGAAAAAGGACAGTATCATGAGGCTGTGGCCCTTATCAAGGAAACGAATCCACTGCCTGCCATCTGCGGCCGCGTGTGTGTGCGACCCTGTGAAGTGGCTTGCCGCCGCAACCTTCTCGACGAAGGTGCACCGGTCGGGATCGACTACCTGAAGCGCTTTGCCTCGGATATCGACCTTGAATCGCCCGACAAGTATGTGCCTGTTATCAAACCCGACACGGGAAAGAAAGTAGCCATCATAGGTGCAGGGCCGGGTGGCGTGTCGGCAGCCTTCTTCCTTCGCAAGGAAGGGCACGATGTAGATGTGTTTGAGGCCAGTCCCAGGCCAGGCGGATGGCTAAGGTATGGCATACCCGAATACCGCCTGCCCAATGACATCCTTCAGAAAGAGGTCGACAACATCACTGAGCTGGGTGTGCGCATACATTATAACATGCGCCTGGGTGAGAACCTGAAATATGCCGACATACAGAAAAAATACGATGCAGTGGTGCTGGCCATAGGCTCACAAAAAGGCACCACCATCGGTGTGGATGGCGACGATGCTGAAAACGTATTTTCAGGCATCGACTTCCTGAAGGAGATGGAGATGACGGGCGAACATTACGACTTCTCAGGCAAAAAGGTGGCTGTGGTGGGTGGCGGCAACACCGCCATGGACTGCTGCCGCACTTCGATGCGTTGCGGGGCCGACAAGGTATACGTGATCTACCGGCGCACTGAAAATGAGATGCCTGCCAACCCTATCGAGATCCATGAGTCGAAGCTTGAAGGCGTTGAATATATGCTCCTCACAAATCCGGTGAAGATCAACAAGTCGAAAGATGGCAGGGTGAAGTCGGTCACATGCATGAAAATGGAACTGGGCGAACCCGATGCTTCCGGGCGGAGAAGGCCTGTGCCGGTCCAGGGATCGGAATTCGACCTGGAGGTTGATTACGTGCTGGCCGCCATCGGGCAGAAGACGGATGTGAACTTTACCGACGATATGAACAAGGCCGTAAAGAAAGGTGAACTTAAGCTGAACCGTTGGGGTGATATCGACGCCAATCCGAAAACACTGCAGACAGGGGTTGAGAATGTGTTTGCAGCGGGTGATGGCGTAACCGGGCCGGCTACCCTGATCCAGGCCATCGGGCAGGCAAGGATCGCAGCACACAGCTGCGACCTTTATTTGAGGGGCAAGGAGGTTCAACCCCTTCCCTATGAATTTTTCAGCCGGCGCGATAACTTCAAGACACAGGTCAGGGAGGATTATATCGGCAAATATATCAAGCAGGAACGGGAGGAAATGCCTACCCTCGATCCAAAGGAAAGAAAGAATTTCAAGGAGGTTGAACTGGGATACGACAGCGAGGAGGTAGCCAGGCATGAAGCCTTGCGTTGCATGGAATGTGGATGCACCGAGCTATATACCTGCGACCTTAAAAAGTTTGCCACCGAATACCATGCCCACCAGGAAGGGGTGAGGGGTGATTACAAGGAATACAAGGTTGATTTCAGGCATCCCTTTGTCGAGATCGATAACAACAAATGCGTGCTTTGCGCCCGATGCGTCAGGATATGCCGCGATGTTGTAGGGGCCAATGCGCTTGGCCTGGTCAACAGGGGATTCGACACCTTTGTTGCCCCCAGCATGGGCAACACTTTGCAGGATACCATGTGCGAAAGCTGTGGAATGTGCATCAGCACCTGTCCTACCGGAGCCATTACCGAGAATGTCCCGTTCAAGCCCGGACCGGTCAGGCTCGAAAAAGTGCAGGGCATCTGCAATTTCTGCTCCATCGGCTGCGAGTTCGACTATGAGCATAAAAGCGGGTTCGTGATGCGGGTTGAAGGCCGCGACGGACGTGTCAATGCCAACGGAAACCTTTGCAAATACGGAAAATTCGGATATAAATACCTGAACGACAAGTCGAGGCTCACCAGACCCATGATGAAGATCAATGGCCGTTTTGAGGAGATCAGCTTCGAGGAGGCCTTCAGTATTATCGCCGAAAGGATAAAAGCCGTCGCCCCCGACGACAATGCCTTCTTTGCCGGCGCCCGCCTGAGCAACGAAGAGTTGTACCTCATCCAGAAGCTGGCCCGGGGCGGGGTCAGCACCAACAACATTACCTCATTCCATTACCTCAACAGGGGCCATGGGTATATCGGCAATTCGACGGCCAACGTGCCCTTTTCCCAGATCAGGGATGCCAGCAGAATATATTTGATCGGGGCTGAACTCAACCGCGACAACGCCGTGCTCGGCTATATGGTGAACAATGCCATGGTGAAGCATAACATTCCCGTTGAGATGGTCACCGTACACGGGCACAGCAGCATGGAGCACAAGGTGGGTAAAACGCTGAAAGTGAAATCTTATTACCACTTCATCAAGGCAGTGAACTATTACCTCGTGGCCAACAATTTTCATAACGGGCTCTTCATTGGCGATCATTGCGAAGGCTTTGCCGCCTACAAGGAGGACCTGCTCAAAGAAAATTTCGTAGAACTCTTCGAGAAGTCAGGGGTGCAGTTCATGGACAGCATCATAGAATTCGCCAAGGCATACAACAATGAACTGAATGCCATCATCATCTTTTCTGAAAAGGAGCTGTGCTCCAACGCATGCAGTGAACTGTTCAACCTGGCCATGATCACCGGTAAGCTCGGGAAAACAGCCAATGGGCTTATGGGCATCAGGGAGAAAAACAATGCCCAGGGCATCTTCGACATGGGAATCTGTCCGACACTGGGCGTAGGGAGTATCGACATCCTCGACAAAGGCCTGCAGGCAAAGATGAAGAAGGTATGGAAGGTACGTTCGTTGCCAAAGGAGATCAACGTCAGCCAGTTTGAACGGCTCGAAAGGGGAAAGCTTAAGAATCTTTTTATTTTCGGGGAAGACCCGCTGGGGTGCACCAACGACAAGGTGAAAGTTGCCGGTTGGCTTACGGTAGCCGAATTTGTTGTGGTGATGGACTATTTTATGACCGGCACGGCAGAGCAGGCCGATATTGTGCTACCGGCTAGCTTCCCGTTTGAGTCGGGCGGAACGTTCACCAATACGCAAAAGGTGATTCAGCATTTTGAGGCAGGCTTTCCCGTGGCCGGCGGTATGACCACCGCCGATCAGCTTTCGGCCTTGATGAGGCACTTTGATCTTAAACAGGACAGTAGCCCGGAGGCCGTCATGGAGGAGATCATCAAGCTGTTGCCTGAAAACGGAGAGCATGATAAGTTGATGTTCAATACGACGGAAGAGGGCACCGATTGCCGGATGTTCGGTCATGGCTGTGATTATATCGTTAAATATTTCGACGAAGAATTCGATAATGCTTTCAATAAATAATGCATATGAAAGATCTGACAACATTTGATGAGATCCTCGATTTTGCTATCGGGGAAGAACAAAAGGCAGTGGATTTTTATTCCGAACTTGCCGGTCAGGCATCTTCCGACGAGATGCGCGACGTGTTTGAGGAGTTTGCCCAGGAAGAGGTCGGGCATAAAATGAAACTCATGGAAGTGAAGGAAACGGGCATCGCCGATATGCCGCCGGAAAATGTTGCCGACCTTAAGATCGCCGACTATGTGATCAATGTAAAGCCATCGCCCAACATGTCGTACCAGGAAGCGCTGGTCGTGGCCATGAACAAGGAAAAGGCCGCTTTCAGGCTTTACACTTCGCTGTCGCAAAGGGCTGAAGAACCGGCCCTCAAGCAACTTTTTGCCGCCCTGGCCCAGGAGGAGTCGAAGCATAAACTTAGGTTTGAGGTGGAATACGACGAATATGTGCTCAGGGAGAATTAATAGAAATTGTCTAAAAAGTCTTTGTGAAACTTGGTGCTGTCCTTTGTGACTTTCGTGGTTATTCGTGAGACACAGATTTCAGGAGTGGAGCGAACTGAAATCTGTATGTTGAACAATCCCGACGAACCCGGAGGGTTTTATACCCGATATTTTTAACTCATTGAACCACAAAGTTTCGCAAAGTGCTCTCAAGGGCACGCAAAGTAATTCAGACGGTATAAATGCCATTTTTAACTATTAAGACAGCCTCTATTCGTACCTTTGTCCCGGATAATTCACAATCAGATTAGATGAACGGGACCAGCATCAACCTATCGAAGCATTTCTTTCACGATACTTCCTTCGATACGCTCATGAAAAAGCGTATCTACCATATTTTACTCATTTCCAGTGCGTATGATGCATTTATCCTCGAAGAGGACGGCCGTATCGATGAACAGATCTTCAACGAATATGTATCGTTGAACCTGCGTTATCCTCCGCAGTTCATCCAGGTTACGAAGGAAGAAAAAGCCTTCAAGGAGCTGGAAGAAGAAAACATCGACCTGGTCATTACCATGCTCAGCGCCGAAGATGAGGATACCTTCGGCATTGCCAGGAAGATCAAGAAGACATATCCAAACATCCCCATCGTTGTACTGACGCCATTTTCGCGAAAGGTGTCGGTAAAGCTTGACCAGGAAGACCTGGGCGCCATCGACTATGTGTTCAGCTGGCTGGGCAATGCCGACTTGCTGCTGGCCATCATCAAGCTCATCGAGGATAAGATGAACATTGAACACGATGTGAATGAGGTGGGCGTACAGACCATCATCCTCGTGGAGGATTCAGTCAGGTTTTATTCCAGCTACCTTCCACACATTTATAAGATCATCTTCAAACAGTCGCAGGAGTTCATGATGGAGGGCCTGAACGAGCACCAGCAGATGATGCGCATGCGTGGCCGCCCAAAGATCCTGCTTGCCAGGACATACGAAGAGGCGATCGGCTTTTATGAGAAATACAAGAACAACCTCCTTGGCATCATTTCAGATGTTTCCTATCTGCGCAAAGGCGTTCATGACAAGGAAGCGGGCTTCCGCCTGGTAAAAAAGGTCAAGGCCGAAGATAACCTCATGCCAATCCTCCTGCAGTCGTCGGAGGCAGGGGCTGAAGAGATCGCTAAGCAACTGAAAGTCGGCTTTATCAACAAACAGTCGAAATCCATCTCCATCGAGTTGAAGAACTTCATAAAGGCTTACTTTGCATTTGGAGATTTTGTTTTCGTTGATCCCGACACCATGGAGGAGATCGACCGTGCCCGGGACCTGAAGACCCTCCAGCGGAAGATCTACAAGATCCCTGACAAGTCGCTGGTTTACCACCTTTCGAGGAACCATATCTCGAAGTGGCTGAGGGCAAGGGCACTGTTCCCCCTTGCAGAACGCTTCAGGGATGTTACCCTCGACGATTTCGACGATCTCGGCGAAGTGAGGAAGTACCTTTTCGATTCGATCGGGAATTACCGCATGACCAAGGCCCGGGGCGTGATCGCCGAATTTCGCCGCGACAGTTTCGACGAATACCTTTCGCTTTCGCGCATCGGCGAAGGATCGCTGGGTGGCAAGGCACGCGGGCTTGCATTCCTGGATTCCATGATCAAGCGAAACCAGCTCTACGACCGATGGGAGGGGGTCAGGATATCGATCCCGAAAACCGTGGTGCTTGGTACCGATATCTTTGATCAGTTCATGGAAGAGAACGACCTTTACAAGGTGGCCATGTCGGACCTCTCCGACAGCGAGATCCTTCAGAAATTCGTCGAGGCTCGCCTGCCCTTCAGGATCAAGGAAGATCTCTACACCCTGATCTCATTCCTGAAGAATCCGCTGGCGGTGAGGTCGTCCAGCCTCCTGGAAGATTCTTATTACCAGCCTTTTGCCGGGATATACAATACCTATATGATCCCGAACCTCGAATCGGACGAGAGAAGGATGATGGAAATGCTTACCGAAGCCATCAAGAGTGTTTATGCCTCTGCATACTATAAGGACAGCAAAGCCTATATGGCTGCCACATCCAATGTGATCGACGAGGAAAAGATGGCCATCGTCCTGCAGCAGGTGGTGGGGAGGAGGTATGCCAACAGGTTCTACCCGGTGATATCAGGCGTGGCGAGATCCATCAATTTCTATCCCATCGAACCGGAAAAACCCGAAGACGGGATCGTGAATATCGCACTTGGCCTGGGAAAATATATCGTTGATGGCGGTATGACCCTGCGTTTTAGCCCGAAATATCCCAAAAAAGTACTGCAGACCAGCACACCGGAACTTGCACTTCGAGAGACCCAGCGGAATTTCTATGCCCTCGATCTCATCGCCGACAGCTTCAGGCCCTGTATCGATGATGCTGTTAACCTTCTGAAATTGAGGGTTTCTGAAGCGGAAAAGGATAAGTCGATCCGTTTTGTGGCATCAACATACGATTACCAGAGCAAAATGATCCGCGACGGTGTTGCCACAGAGGGTAAACGCCTGATCACCTTTTCGGCTATCCTGAACCATGATGTTTTCCCACTTGCTGATATACTCCGTTTTGTCCTGGAAACGGGACAGCGCGAGATGGGCAAGCCCATCGAAATTGAGTTTGCCGTCGACATGAACCCCGTGAAGGGCGAACCCCACATTTTTCACCTCCTGCAGATCAGGCCCATCGTCGACAGCGACGAAACGGTCGACGTGGACCTCGAAAACATCGACGACGGCAGGGTGCTGATGAGCAGCAACTCAGCCCTGGGAAACGGCTATATCAGGGATATCTGCGACCTCGTTTATGTAAAACCAAATGATTTTGATTCGGCACGTACCCACGAGATCGCCGAACGTATCGCACAGATCAACGAGCGCTTCCTGGCCGAGCGAAAAAACTATATCCTCGTAGGCCCCGGCCGCTGGGGCTCTGCAGATCCCCACCTCGGGATCCCAGTAAAATGGCCGCAGATATCCGCCGCCAGGCTGATCGTGGAATCAGGAATGGAAGACTACCATATCGACCCCAGCCAGGGGACCCATTTCTTCCAGAACCTGACGTCCTTCAGGGTGGGATACTTCACCATCAATCCCTTCTTCAACGAGGGAAGTTACGACCTGGAATTCCTCGGGGCCCGCGAGGCCGTCTATGAAGATGAATTTGTGAGGCATGTAAGGTTTGATGACCCGCTGCTGATCGCCATCGACGGAAAGAAGAACAAAGGGGTGGTGATGAAGCCGGGGGCCACATCCTGATCAACCCACCCCGGCCCTCCCTTCCTGAAGGGAGGGAGAAATTCATCTGAACTCTTTTTTAATTTTTTCGAGTACTTTATCAATATCGGCCAATTCCTCATTATTGATCCTGATAATTTTTAGTCCTTTAGATTTCAATATAAGA
>CAZHYA010000065.1:7411-9819 GCA_964536525.1 uncultured Bacteroidales bacterium
GTTTTTACCCGATGAACGGAAAGAACGGAAGACAACAGGACCCTGATCACCAAGAAGATCCAGTACGACGTACCCATAGTCAATACCGATGCCTCCTACGACTGGTGGATCGGGAACATTGCGGGCGCTGACCGTGAAACCTTGCTGAACAACATCTTCGATCGGGTGCTGTCGGGTGATGTGCAGGCTTACGACTACTTCAACGAGCCCCTGTCGGTGAACCAGGTCAAAAGCCTGCTGGTCGACAGCATCCACCAGACCCTGGTCCGCCCGGTAGATCCTTATCCCGAATACGATACGCTGATCATCAACGAGATCACCCCGGCCGATATCAGCCTGATCCGCTTCCTCGAAGAGTGGAAATACGACGAAAAGACCCTGAAACTGGATAAAAGGGTATATGCCATGAGCCCCGTGATGATGGTCGTGGTAAACGGAAAGAAGATCACCAGGCCATTGTTCTGGGTCTATACGGATAAGGAGATCCTGAAATAGGTGGCCTCTGAGATCAGTTTTGAATGCTGAGTTTTAAGGTACTGCTGTCCGGTTCTTAAATCTCGATTCTTTATACTCATCTCTCCCAAAGCAAAGCTATTAATACTAATTTTGCTTCATGCCCATGAAGCCTGAATATTACACGCTCGCCAACGGCATTCGTCTTGTGCACATCCCCGCCGCAAGCCCTGTGGCCCACATGGGGGTGTTCATCAATACAGGGACCAGGGATGAGCCTGAGGGGAAGGCCGGCCTGGCACATTTTATAGAACATATGATCTTCAAGGGCACAAAAAGGCGCAAGGCCTACCATGTGCTCAACAGGCTTGAGAGTGTGGGGGGTGAACTGAATGCCTTCACAACGAAAGAATACACGAGCCTGTACGCTTCCTTTCTCAGCAACTGGTATCCCCGCGCGGCCGAACTGCTTTCAGATATTATTTTCAACTCTGTTTTCCCACTCCGGGAGATGGAAAAGGAAAAGGACATTGTGATCGAAGAGATCAACTCCTATAAGGATACCCCCTCTGAACTTATTTATGACGAATTTGAGAGTGCCCTGTACATGGGCCATCCCATGGGCAGGCCCATACTTGGCGAACCCCTTAATGTGAAGTCATTTACACGAGACGATATTCTTGCATTTTTCGGTAGCCATTACACAAGCGGCAATATGGTGATCTGCTCGGTAGGTGCCATCGGCTTTCCAAGGCTGCTGAAGTATATCGATAGATATTTCGGCATCGGTGGGGGCGATCCTGCCATTACGCCAAGATTGAAGCCCGAGGCCTACACGCCTTTCAGGGAAATGAAGGATCGCCAGAACTATCAGAGCCACAGCATTATCGGCAACAGGTCCTATTCGCGTGGCGACCGGCGGAGGTTTGCCTTTGGCCTGCTCAACAATATCCTGGGCGGCCCTGGGATGAACTCAAGGCTTAACATGAGCGTACGCGAAAAATATGGTTTCGCCTACAGCGTCGACTCTTTCTATTTTCCGTATTCCGACACCGGCGTTTGGGGGATCTATATGGGAACCGACAACGGAAGCACACAGAAGGCCACCGACCTGGTGATGAAGGAATTGAAGAAAATGAGGGAGGTCAGGCTCGGCAGCCTGCAACTCTCCCAAGCCATGAAGCAGTACCGCGGACAGATCGCCATCGCCTTCGACAGTAATGTGAATATGATGCTCAGTGGGGGCAGGGGGTATCTCTACGACCAGCGGCTGCTGAGCGTAGAAGATATCTTTGCCCGTATCGACCTGGTCACAGGCACCGAACTGCTGGAAATGGCCAATGAGGTTTTCGACCCCGACAGCATCAGCACTTTAACCTATACCGCAGTATGGAATTCATGAGCGATGGCATATTGGAATACCTCGACGGGCATTGCCAGCCGGAACCGGCACTGCTGCAAAAGCTCGACAGGGAGACCAACCTCAAGGTGCCTTACCCCAACATGCTTACCGGACACCTGCAAGGGCGTTTCCTGGCCTTCATCAGCAGTTTGATGAAACCACGAAATATACTGGAGATTGGCACTTATACTGGCTACTCGGCCCTTTGTCTTGCAGAAGGACTCGCCAAAGAGGGACACCTGCTCACCCTCGACAACAACCCTGAAGTGGAGGATATCGCCCTGCGTTATTTCCGTGAAGCGGGACTTGAAAGGTCCATCAGCCGGCGACAGGGTAATGCCCTGGAGATCATCCCTACCCTGAATGAAAAGTTCGACCTGATCTATCTCGATGCCAACAAGGAAAACTACCCGGAATACCTGTCGTTGCTGAAAGAGAAGCTGTCAGTTAATGGCCTGATGATGGCCGATAATACCCTTTGGAGCGGGAAAGTGCTGGAGCAAGGCCATCCGGGCGATCAGGAAACAAACGGGATCAAGACCTTCAACCGCAT
>CAZHYA010000066.1:0-1972 GCA_964536525.1 uncultured Bacteroidales bacterium
ATGGCAGCTTCATTCCTGACCTCATACTTTACTTCAAAAAATGACCTGACCTCTTCGCTGTCCAGCACCTCTTTCAGCGGTTTAAACAATGCTTTGGCACCGGCACCGGAAACATTACCCTGGATTACTTCGCGGGCTATGAGGGGCTCCAGATCGTCTGTTGTATTAACACCGGAGAGTATCCGGTGCACCAGGTTACCCCATTCGATATTCCTTGCATCATCGTCGAGATCCCAGTAATCGGCAGCATGAGCACTGAGGATAATATTTTGCCGCCAGTCGCCGGAGATCATTTCAGAAAGCTGCAGGGCAGCATCATGGTGGCGTTCAGGTCCGGGCAATTTCTCAGTGCTGCCGAAAGAATATTCCGAAAGACCATCATCCCAAATCATTTTATGTTCGAGGAAACTCCGGAGCAATGCAGGGATGTTCTTAATCTCCGTATCGGCTGCCGACGGCTTGTCGCAGATCAGGAACAGGCGTTCCGTTGGCCTTGTGGTGGCCACATAAAGAATGTTGAGCAGGTCGAGCTTTGCCATATCCTTCTCCTCGCTGAGCAAATCGGCGAATGCGGTATGGTTGAGGCTTTCAAGCATAGGGAGCAGCGCCGTTTTCAGGCCGTCCAGTTCAGGGTCATCAATATGCACCCAGCGTTGATCCCTGCTTACATCAACCTTATCATTGGCAAAAGGATAGATGACCACGGGGAATTCCAGCCCTTTTGCTTTATGTATGGTCATTACCCTGACGGCATCGAGGCCCTCGGGGACCACGATGGAGTATTTGTCGTTGTTTTCGCGCCAGAACGTCGTGAATTCGCCGGGAGCATATCTTTTATTACGGGCAAATTCGTGAACCACATCGAGAAAGAACAACACATAGGGATCGGGACGATTATTCAGGGAGAACAGTCTGACCAGCGCTTCGGTTCTTTCATAGAGTCCCATCTGCCGAAGCTTGACAGGGTCGTAAAAGATCCCCTGCTTTACCATGATCTCCCGGAAGCGAGACATGACGAATGACCGGCCGTCTGTATCTTCTGACCGGAAACACTCCCTGAGGAGCCTGCCGGTAACTTGCGGGTCATTTTCCCTCGACAGGTAGGCGATCATGGTCGAGATGGCCGGTTGATTCCTTTCATCAGCAATATGGGCGAGGCAGGCCACAAGGAAGGTCACCTCCGGTGATGAGGCGAGCAGCAACGACTCGGCCGAGACCACCTCAATACCATTCATGAGGAGACTGCGGGCAATCTTGCTCGCTTCCCTGTTCGAACGGCACAGGATGGCAATGTCGCTGAGGTGATAGCCTGAGGTAACCAGCAGATCCTTTATCCTGCCAAAAATATGCTCAAGATAAATGGCTTCCCTGTCATCCTTATTCCCTTCAGCGTCGATAAAGCTGATGCGCACCTCACCGCCTGGCTTTGCATCAGGTATTTTCTGCCGGCAATCCCTGTAAATATCCTGCAGATGGCCGGGCAGCAGGGAAGCAGCGTAGGAATAGCATTCATTATTGAATTTTATGATCTCCTCCCTCGACCGGAAGTTTTTATCCAGCCCACGGGCATCATAATTTCTTTTCAGTGCCATCTCCCTGGCATCAATCTCCGGCCGTTTGCCCTTGCGATGTATCCCTGGAAGTTTTACCAGTTGCTCCACTTCCCCTCCCTTGAAACGGTATATGGCCTGTTTCGGATCGCCAACGACCATGCTGAAGTTGTTTACCGAGAGGGCATTCTCGATCAATGGCAGGATGTTCTGCCATTCCAGCACAGAGGTATCCTGGAACTCGTCGACCAGGAAATGGTTGTATTTTTCTCCCAGGCGTTCGTAGATGAATGGCACCGGCTCGTTATCGACCACCCTTGCGATGCGCTTGTCGAATTCGGAGATATGGATCACGCCGTCGGTCTCCCTGATCTGATCCATCACCTTAAGCAATTCGTTCAACACGGCCAGAGGATGAATAT
>CAZHYA010000066.1:1982-9803 GCA_964536525.1 uncultured Bacteroidales bacterium
TCCTTCTCAGTATGCCATACAGGGTATAGCGGGGGAGTTCGGCTTCGATATGCGTAATAAGCGTGTTCGCCATGTCGATCATCTGAGGCTTCAGGCTCTCAATGATAGCTTTTTTAGAAGCATCGGTCTTTTTCTCTGCATACCAGGTATCCTCGCCAAGAATGTTTTTTACACGGTCGGAAGGTTCAGGCTTTGAGAGGTTCCCGTCGGATAACCTGTCGATATAACCCCAGATACCGGTTTTACCGTAATACAGATCCTGCGCGCCGATGCCGTTACGCTCCCAGAGGGCTTTTAGAGCTGAGGCCTGGCTCACCACTTCGTTTTCGAACCTGCGGCAGGAGTCGGACAGCTTTGCGCTCACTTTCAGGATGGCGGCAGTATCCACTTCCTTCAGCAACGGGAGGTATTCAACGATATCATCCCTGAGCAGGTGCCGTGAAAACCCCTGCAATATCTTTTCAATATCCCAGCTTTTCTCATCACTTATGCGTGAAGTTGTGAAGCCCGCCAGGGCTTTTGTTGGAGCATCGTCGATGCCTACACGGCTCATCAGCAGGTCCACTGCCTGCGATACCATGGTCTTTTCATCAACCTCCACCTCGAAATTCAGCGGAAGCCGCAGGTCGAAGGCGAACGTACGCACCACTCGGTGGATGAAGCTGTCGATGGTGCTTACCGAGAAATCCTGGTAATTATGCAGGATCAGCACCAGGGCTTCCGAGGCGTTTGCCGTTAAGCGCTCAGCATCGAGGCCTGTCGCCAGTTCCAGGTCGGAAAGCATGTATTTTATTGTGGCGCTGTGCGAATACTTCAACGGGTCGGCCAATTCGGTAAGGGAACGGATGATCCGTTCACGCATCTCGTTGGCGGCCTTGTTGGTAAACGTAATGGCCAGGATGCCCCGGAACGATGATGGGTTCTTCAGGACAATGGCCAGGTATTCCTTTACCAGTGTGTATGTTTTCCCTGATCCGGCTGAAGACCTGTATACCGCAAAATTCATCCCTGTAAATTTACAAAATTAGCTTTTACAAATGTTTGCAGAATCCACGCCAGAATCATTAATTTTGGCGGTAAATCTCTTCCCATGAAACAGCTGTTTTTTTTCCTGCTTTCAGTGAGCATCATTACCTGCTTCGGACAGGACATCCGTAACGGAACATACAAGGAACACAAGACAGGCTTTTACGAAAATGAGATCAGGGCCGCCAATGCCCCGACAGATGCGCCCCACGGCAGAAAGCATTTTGTGGCCGAACTCGAAGGTGTCGATTTCCCCACCGACAAGGATCAATATACAGCATACTGGCACCTGCCACCTCTTTCACAGGGGGCTACGGGCACCTGCTGGTGTTTTTCAGCCATTTCATATCTTGAAACGGAGGTCTATCGCACAACGGGCAGGGAGGTCAAACTCTCGGAAATGTATATCGTTTACTGGGAATATGTTGAACGCGCCAGGGCTTTCGTTGAGGCACGGGGTGATGTTTATTTTGCTGAAGGGTCAGAAACGGTGAGTGTGCTGCGCATCATGAAAAAATACGGCATCGTCCCGGCTGCAGATTACACCGGGCTTCCCTATGGCCGGAAGTATCACGACCATGCGACGATGTTCGGTGAGATGCAAAAATATCTTGAAGGAGTAAAAGCTTCCGGCGCATGGAACACTGTGATGGTGGTTTCGACCATACGCGACATCCTCGACAAATATATGGATGCCCCTCCCGCGAATATCCTTTTCGAAGGCATGCAACATACCCCGGCTACATTTATGCATAAGGTGCTTGGCATCAAGCCCGACGACTCCTTCAGTTTTATGTCGACCATGTCGCAAACCTACAACCAGAAAGGCGAACTTGTGGAGCCTGACAACTGGTGGCACTGCAACGATTATTACAATGTAAGCATCAGTGATTTCATGACCGTGATCGACGATGCCCTTGACAGTTCCTACACGGTGTGTATGTGCGGTGATGTGAGCGAACCCGGTTACGACAGGTGGACGGAAGTAGGTATCGTTCCCGATTTCGACATCCCTTCTGCTTACATCAACGAGTCGGCGAGGGAGATGCGGCTGAAGAACGGAACCACCACCGACGACCATTGCATCCACATTGTGGGTTTCATGGACGAGGGGTTTGACCGCTGGTATCTGATCAAGGACTCAGGGGCCGGAGGCTTCGACGGGCCTCACAAAGGCTACCGTTTCCTGCATGAAGACTATGTGAGGCTGAAAATGATGAACATCATGGTTTACAAGGAGGCCGGACGGAGGGTACTTGACAGGATCATCAAATAAGCATTCATCGCCTGCGTCGCCTGAAGATATCGCCAAAACGGTCAAAATCCCTGGTGTAGAATATCCCGATCCCCTGGGTATAAGGAGCATAATAATCGATTGAATTGAAATTGTTCGACCTGTTGAATGCCCGCAGCCTGATCTTGCCGTCGGGGGTGAGTTTATATTCAATATTCACATCACCTACGATATTGCTCGCCTGTTGTTGCTGATTATCTTTTGTAATTACGCCAACGTTTCCATCCACGATCAGGCGGTTGTCGAAAAACTGGGTTGAGAGGGCAACCTCCAGTTCGTCCTGTGTGATCTCATCGCCCGAAATATAATTGATCCCGATATCGAAATCGCTGCTGATCTGCGACAGCCAGTTGCTCAACTGGCTTGAGATAATATTCAGGGAGGAAGCCCCCATACTGCCGGATGAACTGGCATAGCTGAAGTTGTTCATCAGCAGGAGGGATATCATCTGCTGGTTCATTAAAGCAGCGTCGTTGGTATCGAGAATGGCATAGATCGTCTGCCTGACTTCATCCTGCACGTTGGGGAATGATATGCTGAAATGGATGTCGGGGTTGGCAAGTCTTCCCCTGAGGCCAAGGTATGCATTCACATTTACGCGTTGTCCTTCGTATTCGGGACTGATGTTGGCACCAAGACCGCTAAGGGTGGTTTTAAGGCGGTAAAGGGCCTTCAGGTCAACCTCAGCATCATATGGATTTCCTGCGAAGCTGATCTTCCCCCCCTGCATTATTTCAAAGCGTTTGTTTATAAGGTTCTGCAGGGTAAAGAAAAATGTCCCCCTAAGGAAATTGTAGTCGCCGTATATGTTGAATTCGCCGCGCCTGTTTATTGTAAGGCGAATATCACCAAAACCTTTTGAACTGATGTTACCCATGTTGCTCGGCAGGAATATCATCGTTTCAGCTGTGTTTGTAACGCCAATCCTGAAATCGAGGCTGAGGCCCTGCAGATCGACTTTATATTCCTGCGATGCAAGGTCTTGCTGATCCATCGCCACGTTGCGGAAAACGACAAAATCATTCTCTGTAACCGTAATGCTCGTGTTTAGCGGAATAACGAAATCTGTCCCTTTTGACGTAACCACATCGGCATCAATATGGAAATTATCGGGAGGGCCGTAGAACTTCACCTCGCCCGAGGCGATCGCTGTTCCGTAGAAGGCATTGTTCTGGTACCTGTCGGTTTTCATGCAAAGAAAATCATTCGGTTTCACCGTGATATCAATATAAATATTGCCGAGGTTTTTATGCTTTATCTGCCCTGTGGCCACGGCCTGGTTGCCGAGCGAATCGAAGACCACCAGGTCGTCGAAAACGATGGCTTCGGGCTTAAATTCGATGGTGTGCGCCAGGCTGTACTTCGTATTAAGATAATCGACACGGCATTCCGTTCTCATCAGCTTCAGCCATCCCGTCAGCAATGGTGCGCGGTCGGAGCCGCTGATGTTGAAGCTGCCGCTGGCGATGCCACTGAGTTCGCTGATAAAGTTATTTACAAACCGCTCAAGCGCTGCCATCCTGAAATTCTCTATCTTCAGGGTGAAATCCAGATTGTCGTTCTTCCTTTCGGGATAGTAGGAACCTTTCAGGTCGACGACCTTGCTTTCTGCCACATTTCCATGGTGGATGATCTCTGCGTTGATGTCGACAGACCTATCCAGTGGGTTCCAGCTTGTCAGCATATGAGCATCGCCGATCAACACCCTGTTCATCTCCAGCCGCTGTATGATCAGGTCGGCCATGAAATTCGGTGTCTCATACAGGGTGCCTACCCCGAAATACCCGTTTATTGTTCCATTCAGATCAAAATCATAATTATCGTATATGATATCGAAATTTGAAAGACGCCATCGCTCAAAATCCAACCTGAGGGTATCTTCCGGCCTTTCCGAGATCACGCCCGAGATGTCGAGCCTCTGTTGACCGCCGATGAAGGCAATATCCCTGAACTGGTAATATCGTGGACCGAAGATCATCCGGTTTCCTTTGCTGATGGTCCATAATGAATCGTTGATGAACATTTCGGCATGGTCGAAGCGCATTTCGCTTCTGATACTGTCGATGAAGGTATAGTATCCATTTATCGTTGCCTTGTTCCTTAGCACTGCGTCATGGTCGTCCCAGAGAAGCCCGAATTTCAGGCTGTCGTCAGCTAATCCCATCTTCAAGGCAAAATTCTCGAGTCCCAACTGCAGGGTATCTTCAAGTTCCCTTTCCTTTATCACGATGCGGTCTGTAGTGATATCAGCGCTTATCAGCCCGTTTTCTGCAGAAGCTGCCACAACAAGGCCGTCGGCATACATCCCGTAGTAACTTACCAACGGAAAAGAGGCATTGGCAGCAAGCACCTTTTCAGGAAAACGGAAATACCCGTTGATGATGCCATTTTCCATCACGTAAAGCCCGGGGATAAAGATTTCGGTTATGGGTTCTGTTTCCTTCAGCCTAAGGTCGAATTCAATACGTTGCTTACGTATCCCGGTCAGGGGCTTAGCGATGAATGACCATTCCGGCAGTTGCTCTGCGACCATGATGTTGATGGCATGGATAAGTTCCCTGTAGGTAAAGCTCCCTTTGATGGTGGCATCCAGCATATCGGAAGTCAGCATCATCCTTTTGTAATAGCCGGTATCTTTGAGGCTGATGAGGGCAAGGCGTTCCATGAACCAACGGTTATCACCCTCCAGGTATTTCATGCTATCGATGATGATCCGGCCCTCCAGGTCATCCAGTTCAGAACCGATAAAGTTGCAGGTCAGTTTAACATCGAGCTTCATCAACGAATCCCTGTCCAGAAGGTTGAGTGCAAAGAGATCGGCATCGCCGATATCAGCGGTGAAATCAAAGATCGGCTTCTCCTGCCTGAAATCCAGGATGCCGTCGAAGATCAATTTGATAAGGTCATCGTTAACGCCCAGGTGACCGTTAAATTTCTTATCGGCTATTTCCCCGCTGATGTCGATCTGGTTAAACTCATTGCCCGTAAATTCCAGCGAGCTGAGGTTGCCTGTCATTTCAATGGCTACGGTCTCACCCGTAAGACCGGAGCCGTCAACCACGGCATCGAGATCCATAAGTCCGAAATAATCAGAGAGGTTAAGGAATTTGCCTATATTGAACTTCCTGGCCCTCACCTTGCCCCTGTATGTGACTTCGGCGGTCATCTCATCCTGTTGCAGGATAACATCGGTGCTTACGCTGCCAATCTCGGAACGGAAATCAGCCGTTGCGACAAAATCATTATAAAACCCCGTGAATGAGCCTTTAATGCGGGTGGATCCCAGGGGTTTCAATTCCGGCGGCATTGCAATATACCTGGTAGAGCCGGGCAATGCAAATTGTGTAATATCAGACTGCTCCAGTATGAACTCCCTGATACTGGTATGAATGAAAGTCTCCCTGACGTCAGGTAAACCATAGAGTTTAACGTCGCCATGGAAGCGTGTATTTCTGCCGTAGGCCAACCTGAAATCAGTTACACGCAAATTATTGACCGGGCCCTTTACCTTACCGCCGATCCTTACCCGGTTGTCCATCACCATTATTTCCGGTGCAAAGTAACCTGCATCCCTGAAGTTGAACTCAGATGGCCTGATAAAAGCTTGCATATCAACCTCCTCTGTAAACCTGATATAGCTCGGCCAGCCTTCATAATAAAACGCAAGGTCGAGGTTGAGGTCTGAGTGAGGTGTTTTGACTTTCAAACTGTCGGCAATAAGAAAAAGGGGGCTCAGCCGAAAAAACCCGCTCATATCATCCAATGCAAACCCGCATCTGTCGCGGCAAACGAGTTTTTCGATCGTAAAATCGAAGGTATCGTTAAGGATGTGCAGGTCATGCATTCTGAGTTCATTGATGATAATATCGAGGTTCTGGTAATCCATTCCCACCGGCATGGGATCGCGGTTTTCGTCGATATACCGGAAACGGACATTTTCAAGCTGAAGACCCGAGAGGCTGACCTGCCAGCTGGTTGGACCGTGGATGGTATCGACGGCAGTTGTCGTATCTACAGATTCGAAGTGATCGCGAATGAAATCGTAGGTGAACACCGAGTCATTTTTCCCCTTGATCAGCGCGAATGAAGCGTCGGAGAGGCTGATCGAATTCACATCAAATATTTTCTTTTCACTTTTCAGGGCAAAGCCTCTCATATCCACTACAAGGTTATCAGCAGAGAACAGGGTATCCGAATGCTGATCGAGCACCAGCACGCCCCAGAATCTGAGGTCGAGCCGCAACGTGATGTGCATCCCATCGATCTTGACCACGGTATTCAACTGTTCTGAGAGGTATGAAGAGGTAAGGCGGGCAAAGAAAGTCTGTGCCAGCGGATTATACGACAACCAGGATAACGAAACCGGAAGGGATATAATCACCAGCAGGCAGTAGAGCAATATGCGTATTAGCCTTTTTTTGATAACTTTGCGTTTTTCAATTCAACACATCATGGGCATCCTGATCCTGGGCATCGAATCTTCGTGCGATGAAACATCCGCCGCCATCATCCATGACACCAAAATCCTTGCCAATGTCATTGCCGGTCAGGAAGTTCACAGGAATTATGGCGGTGTAGTCCCTGAGCTTGCCTCAAGGGCTCACCAGCAAAATATCATCCCGGTCATCGAGCAGGCCATGAAACAGGCAAATATACGTAAAAATGATCTCGATGCGGTCGCCTTTACAAGAGGTCCGGGGCTTCTCGGCTCTCTGCTCGTCGGCACTTCATTTGCCAAATCCTTCGCCATGGCGCTCGACATCCCCATCGTTGAGGTAGATCATCTGAAAGCCCATATCCTGGCTCATTTCATCACTAATGAGCAAAATGGTCATGTTCCCTCATTTCCATTCCTCTGTCTGACGGTATCGGGCGGTCATACTCAGATCGTTCGTGTTGACGACCCATATGCATTCAATATCATCGGACAGACGATCGATGATGCAGCCGGCGAAGCATTTGACAAGGCGGCCAAGATCATGGGCCTTCCTTACCCCGGTGGCCCCATCATCGACCGGCTGGCTGCCGGGGGCAATGCTTATTCATTCAGCTTTCCGAAACCGCGCATCCCAGGGTTGGACTTCAGTTTCAGTGGACTAAAAACCTCATTCCTGTATTTCATCAGGGATGAACTGAAAAAGGATGCTTCTTTCATTGAAAAGGAAAAAGCCAACCTGGCTGCTTCCATACAACGCACCATCATTGAAGTGTTGATGGAAAAACTTATGATGGCGGCACAGGAGACCGGAATCAGCAGCATCGCCCTTGCCGGAGGCGTCTCGGCCAACAGCGGCCTGAGGGAGGCCTTGAAGCAGCGGGGCGAGGCCGAAGGATGGAAAATATACATCCCAAAGTTTGAATACACCACCGACAATGCCGCAATGATCGCCATAGCCGGGTATTTCAAATACTTGAAAAAAATGTTCGCTTCACAGGATGTGACACCATATGCAAGAAGCAATTTTTAAATTACGATGACCATGCATGACAACACCATGAAG
>CAZHYA010000067.1:0-9785 GCA_964536525.1 uncultured Bacteroidales bacterium
CAACTGATAATACTTTAAAAAATATTAAAGAAATAAAAAAAAGTGTTGATATAACGGGGGTCTTGAAGCCCTGCGGGGTGAACTCACTGGGCTGCCCGCCCGTCATGCCATAGAGCATATTGTTGTGGATCACCACGGTCATGTTATAGCCGTTATGGGCAGCATCGAGCAGGTGCTGCATGCCAATGGTGGCACCACCGTCGCCGATATATACGATCACCTTCTTGCCGGGATCGTTAATGCCGGCCGACACCCCTGATGCCAGGGCCACAGACCTGCCATGTAACCCGTGGACCGTATGGGTGTCGAAGGCCTTGTCGATGATTCCATGGCAGCCAATGTCAGTAACCAGGATCACGTCGAGCAGTCTGAGCCCGATCTTTTGCAGGGCCTTCTCCGTATTCTGGCTGATGGTGGTGTGTCCACATCCTTTGCAGAATGGCAGCGTATCGGTATTGATAAATTTAGTTTCCATGTTTCTTCACCTCCTCAATGATTTCGTCAGGACTGATCATACGGCCGATCGTGTTTACAGGATGGACATTCTCCGGCATGCGGGCTCCAAACAACAACCGGCTGTAAAGCCCATGGTAATTCTCTTCGGCGATCACAATATGGCTGTATGCTTTCATGATATCAAGGTACAGCGTGGGCACGGGCAGCAGGGTCTTCGGGATGAGCAGCGACACCTCTCTTCCTTCGTCTCTCAATGCCTGTGCGGCTTCCCTGGCAGCGTTAGCGGTAATGCCGTAAGAGATCACGATGGTTCCGGCATGGCCTGCCCTGTTGTACTCATAGTGCAGATACGATTCAAGGTTCTTTTCTATCTTTTCGTGGATCTGTAGGGTGTTCTCCAGGGCCCCCGGCGTGATCCCTTCCAGGATGCCATATTCATTATGTGTGGAAGCCGTATACCTTACCTGGTGCCTGTCGTTGCTCACCGGCAGGAATTCAGGGACACCACGCTCATCCCTCCTGTAAGGGATGAACTTATCATCACCCTGGTAATATTTTCGATCAACCGGCTCAATGTCGACAAGACTTTCAAGGTCGAAGCTGAACTGGGTCATCACTTCTTCCTTCGATGTAAGCAGGATGACCGGTGTGCGGAGGTCGACGGCGGTTTTCACGGCATGGTCGGCCATCTCCCAGCAGTCGTTTGGTTCGGAGGTGCTGATCACCGGGATTGAATATCCTCCCGAAAGCATCCCGTTGAGGAGGGAAATGTCGCCCTGCGCCCCGCTCGTGGCGGTGCCTGTGGCAGGTCCGAGCCGTTGCACCAGCACGATGACCATGGGCAGCTCCATCATGTAGGCCATATTGATGGACTCGATCATGAGTGCAAAGCCGGGAAATGAGGTAGCCGTAACCGGCAGCTTCCCTGCCGCAGAAAAGCCACTCATCCATTGCAGGGTGGTGATCTCGTCAGGTGCGGCAAGGAAGGTCTTAAAGCGCCTTCCCGAGAATAAGTAGAGGTTGTTGGCCGGCGTGATGGGATAACCGATAAAAACATCGGCCCCCGACCTGACCAGCGCTTCCGTCATCAGCCTCGATCCGTCAATCAGTGCTTGCATAAATGTGTTGTTAAATGATATTCCTTGTCCTTAACTGCTGGCTGCCAGCCTCTGACATTTGTCAGCCGGTACCATCGCCACCCTTAGTACTTCGTCCAACTCGGTATAAACTTCGCCGAGGGTCGGTACCAGGCGACAAAGGTAGGAAAACACCAATAATCAGCTGGCTTTATCAGGGCTATTTTGAGTGAAAATAAATAGCTGTTTTATTGTGAATTTAATAACAATATATATAATTTTGCCGGGTAATCAAGTCATTTACTTAATCAATATACGATGTCAGCAACAGTTCAATTCACGATGCCCGACCATTATGTGGTGGATGAGTTATATACCGATGAGCACAAGATCATCCGTGATGCAGCGAGGGATTGGGTCAACCGTTCGGTAAAGCCCATCATCGAAGAATATTTCGAAAAGGCACAATTCCCCAGGCACCTGGTGAAGGAGATGGGAGAGCTGGGCATGTTCGGCCCTTTCATCCCGGAAGAATATGGCGGCCCCGGCCTCGATTTCACCTCATACGGGCTGATCATGCAGGAACTTGAACGTGGCGATTCGGGCATCCGGTCGATGGCCTCGGTTCAAACGTCACTCGTTTGTTATCCGATATGGAAGTTTGGCACTGAAGAACAGAAACAAAAATGGCTCCCTCGCCTCGTTGGTGGTGAGATCATCGGCTGCTTTGGCCTTACGGAACCCAACCATGGATCTGACCCGGGCAGCATGGTGACCCATTACGAAGATAAGGGCGACCACGTTATCCTCAACGGGGCAAAGATGTGGATCACCAACTCGACCATTGCCGACATTGCTGTTGTCTGGGCCAAGGATGAAGAAGGAACGATCAGGGGGATGGTGGTGGAAGCTGGCTCAGAAGGTTATTCTGCACCTGAAACACATGGAAAGTATTCGCTTCGTGCTTCCGTTACGGGCGAGCTCGTGTTCGATAATGTGAAGGTTCCAAAGGAAAACCTTTTCCCGGAGGTAAAAGGTCTCAGGGGGCCATTAAGCTGCCTCAACTCTGCCCGCTATGGCATCGCATGGGGAGCCGTGGGTGCAGCTATGGATTGCTATGATGCAGCCCTGAGGTATTCGATTGAGCGGAAGCAGTTTGGCAAGCCCATTGCCGGCTTTCAGCTTCAGCAGAAGAAGCTGGCCGAAGCGCTTACTGAGATCACCAAGGCCCAACTGCTGTTGTGGCGCCTCGGCAACCTGCGCAACCAGGGGAAAGCCACGGCGGCACAGATCTCCATGGCCAAACGCAACAACGTGCACATGGCCCTTGTCATCGCACGCGAAACACGCCAGATCCTCGGTGCCATGGGTATCACCAACGACTTCCCCATGATGCGGCACATGATGAACCTTGAGTCGGTGATCACCTACGAAGGTACTCATGACATCCACCTGCTTATCACGGGTGCCGAAGCCACGGGGATACAGGCCTTTAAGTAATTGGAAATCCGTTATTCTGTATTTTCGATTTCAAGAGTGACATTCAGTAAGCTTCAACATCATTAAGGAGCCCGGAGAAATTTCGAGCACAAAAAAAGCCCCGCAATTGCGAGGCTTTTTGATAAGATGGTGATTGGTGTGGATTAATTCATCACCTTGATCTTCCTGATGACCTGCTGGTCGCCGGCCTGGATTTTCAGAAGGTACATGCCTTCCGGCAAGCCGGGCAGATTGAGTTGCTCAGTATAGGATCCTGCACCCTGGTAGCCCTGGCCGTACTCCAGTACCTTGTTCCCAAGCAGGTTGTAAACCTCAAAGCTTACCCTTTCATCTTTCGTGATGGTATAGCTAACGTTCACATACCCACGTGCGGGGTTGGGATAAACGTTGAGGGCACTTTCGGTGATGGTTTCTTCTTCTTCGACAGATACAGCTATTGAAAGCGGTATCAGTTCTCCGCCGCCGGCAAGTGAAACCCAGAGCCCAAAGGCGGGTCCATTGCTGTTGTTTGCGGGGTTGAGGAAACCTGAAGCCAACACTGAGATGGCCTGGCCTTCAAGTTCAAGCGATGCCAGCGGGGCGAGATAGGCAGCCACTACGGCCGATCCGGTCTCATCCCTGATCTCCAGAACATAGTCGTTGGTGCCGAGCTCAAGGTAATCTTCAAAGTCGCCATACATCAGATCGTCGATGATGGGTCCACCTACAAAGGCGGTCTCCCAGATGTCGACAGTCGGTGCATCGGTCGAGCCATGGAATACAAGCACATCGGTGTTCATGTCGTCGCTTGCGATCTCCCGGCCTGCATCGTACACATAGATGTCGAAAGGCTGTACTGGGTCATATCCTGTCGGGCTGACAATACCGTTGGCAATGAGCACGTATTTTGCCCCGCCTTCGAGGGTATAGTTCTGCGACCACAGCGGATCTTCAGGACCGGTGCTCGTCGGGGGCTGGATGGCGATGGTGAATTCTTCACCTGCCGGTGCATCGATGAACGGGGTGGATGTTCTGAAAGCGAAGTTATCGATCAGCAGCACATCGTTCAGCCACACATCGACTTCAGCTGCAGCCAGGTCGGCCGAGTTGTGGATCACCTGCACGCGGGCCGTGGAGATTGCTTCAGCCGGCAGCTCGATCAGGTCGCCACCGGAGGCGAGGGCTACCCATAGGCCAAATGCTTCGCCATTGCTGTTGACTTCGGGGTTCAGGAACCCTGATGCCAGCACGCTGATGGCGGCTCCGTCAAGTCCAAGGGTGCTCAATGGAGCAGCATACTGAGCCACAACGTCGGTACCGGCCTCGTTGCGGATCTGCAACGAATAGTCGGCCACAGGCAGTTCAAGATAACCGGCAAAATCGCCATATGTCAGGTTGTCGATGATCGTTCCTGCACCCTGGGCAACTTCCACCACATCAACGACGGGTGCATCGGTCGAACCATGGAAAACGAGCACATCGGTGTTCATGGCATCCATGCCTTCTTGCCTGGCCTCCGGATAAACGTAGATGTCGAATGGCTGCACGGGCTCGTAACCTGAGGGTGATACAATTCCATTGGCCACGAGGATATAGTTCATGCCGCCTTCAAGGGTATAGGTCTGCGACCATAACGGGTTGAGCGCATTGACACTGTTCGAAGCTTTCACCGAGATGGTGAATTCTTCACCTGCCGGTGCATCAATAAAGGGAGTCGCTGTCCTGAATTCAAAATCGTCGATCAGGAGGCTGCTGTTGAGCCAGATGTCAACAATGCTGGCTGCAGTGTCGGCAGCATTGTGGATCACCTGCACACGGGCAGTGGTCGGGTTTTCAGGGGGCAGTTCGAAAAACTGGCCGCCGGAAGCGAAGGCCATCCACAGTCCGAAATTCTCACCGTCGCTGTTGGCATTGGGGTTCAGGAACCCTGAAGCCAGGATAGTGGCGGCCTCACCTTGCATGCCAAGGGCATAGAGGGGTGCACGGTACTGGGCGATGATCTCGGTACTGGTTTCGTCCCTGAGCTGCAGTGCGTAGTTTTGCGTTGCAAGCTCAAGGTAACCCTCAAATTCACCATACATCAGGTCATCAATGATCTGACCCTCAACAAAGCGTGTCTCATAGATGTCGACAGTCGGGGCATCGGTTGAGCCATGGAAAATAAGCAGGTCGGTCTTGTTGTTGTCGCTGGCGCCTTCCCTGCCCAGGTCATAAACATAAATGTCGAAGGGTACAGAAGGCGTATATCCGTTTGCACTTACAATGCCATTGGCTACGAGGATGTATTTGCCGTTACCGGCAAGGGTATACTGCTGCGACCAGAGTGGATTGCTTGCGCTTGTGCTGTTGGCAGGCTGAATGGCGATGGTGAATTCAACACCTGCCGGTGCATCGATAAATGGCGTGGCAGTCCTGAATTCGAAATCATCGATCAGGAGCATATCGTCGAGCCACACATCCACGAAGCGGGCAGCCGTGTCGGCCGAGTTGTGAAGTACTTGTACACGGGCCGTTGAGATGTCTTCGAGCGGGAGTTCGATAAGATCGCCGCCTGAGGCCAGTGCTACCCAGAGCCCGAAAGCTTCACCGCCATTGTTCATGGAAGGATTGAGAAAACCGGAAGCCATAATGCTTAGCGCTTCACCATCAAGGCCCAAAGCGTTCAGCGGAGCGGAATACTGGGCAACTACATCGGTACCGGCGGCATTCCTTACCTGCAGCGAATAGTCGGCAGTGGGCAGTTCAAGGTATCCGGCAAACTCGCCATATGCGAAGTCGTCAATGATGGTGCCTGCACCCTGTCCGACCTCTACGATATCAACCACCGGTGCATCGGTGGAGCCGTGGAATACGAGCACATCGGTATTCATCATGCCATAGGCCGTTTCCCTTCCCATGTCATAAACATAGACATCGAAAGGTTCAACCGGGTTGTATCCATTGGGGATCACGATGCCATTGGCAACGAGCACGTACCTGTTGCCACCGGTCAGGGTATAGCTCTGCGACCACAGCGGGTTGCTTGGGCTGGTGCTGTTGGAGGGTTGTATGGCAACAGTGAATGGGGTTCCCTGGGGAGCATCGATGAAGGGTGATGCCGTCCTGAATTCAAAGTCGTCGAGGATGAGGGTATTGTCAAGCCATACATCTACAAACCGGGCGGCAGTATCCGCCGAATTGTGGATGACCTGAACACGGGCAGGAGAGATTGCTTCAGCCGGAAGCTCCACTAATGCACCGCCGGAAGGAAGGGCAACCCACAAACCGAAGGTATTGCCTGTCCCCGAGTATGCCGGATTCAGGAATCCTGAAGCGACAACACTGATCGCTCCTCCATCAAGGCTGAGGCTTGACAGCGGGGCAGCATACTGGGCCACCACGACTGATCCGGTTTCGTCCCTGATCTGCAGCGAATAGTCGGCAGTGGGCAGTTCAAGATATCCGGCAAAATCGCCAAAAGCAAAGTCATCAATCAGGGTCGTAGCGGCATTGGTCACTTCTAACACATCAACTACAGGGGCATCGGTCGACCCATGGAAAACCAGTACATCGGTGTTCATGGCATCACCGGCGATTTCCCTTGCCATCGGATATACAAAGATATCGAATGGATTTGCAGGAGGGAATGCAGCAGCATTAACGTTACCTCCTGCAATGAGGATGTATTTTTCGCCACCTGCAAGGGTATAGTTTTGCGACCACAACGGGTTGTTGGGGTTGGTGCTGTTATCAGGCTGAATGGCGATGGTGAATTCTTCACCTGCCGGGGCATCGATGAAGGGAGATGCTGTTCTGAAAGCGAAGTTATCGATCAGCAGAACATCATCAAGCCATACATCAACGGACGAGGCTGCGGGATCGGCAGAATTGTGGATCACCTGAACGCGTGCAGTGCTGATTGCTTCAGCAGGAAGCTCAACAAGGCTGCCTCCCGATGCAAGTGCAACCCAAAGGCCGAAGGCCGGACCATTGCTGTTGGCTGCAGGATTCAGGAACCCTGAGGCCAGCACAGTGATGGCAGCTCCGTCGAGTCCAAGGGTCGAGAGCGGAGCAGCATACTGGGCAACCACATCGGTACCGGCTTCATTTCTGACCTGGATGGAATAATCGGCCGTGATAACCTGCGAAATCACCATAGGCGAAATTGTCGATGATCGTTCCTGCGCCCTGGCCAACTTCTACGATGTCGACGATGGGGGCATCGGTCGAACCATGGAAGGCCAGCAGATCAGTGTTGCTGTTATTGTTTGCATTTTCCCTGCCTAAGGCGTACACGTATATATTAAAAGGTGTGGCAGGTTCGTACCCGGCAGGGCTTACGATGCCATTGGCTACAAGAAGATAGGTTTCGCCGTTGGCGAGGGTGTAGTTCTGCGACCAGAGCGGGTTTTCAGGGCCTGTGCTGGTCGGCGGCTGGATAGAGATGGTGAATTCGACACCAGCCGGGGCGTCAATGAATGGAGAGGCTGTCCTGAAAGCAAAGTTGTCGATCAGGAGCACACCGTCCAGCCAGACATCTACTTCCTGGGCGGCAAGGTCGGCAGAATTGTGGATCACCTGCACCCTGGCCTGTCCATAAGTAACAACAGTGAAGCCGAAGATGGCCACTGTAAGAGCGAGTAAAGATTTTTTCAGCGTTTTCATGGTTTAAGTGTTTAAGTTCAAATATTTGTTCAACGAAGATTAAACACCGCTACCTTAATAATGTTTAAGGAAAATCAGAAAAAGTTAAACAAAATATGCATAGGCGGACAGAAATAATACATTATCAAGTAGTTATGAGGTTGTTAAAAAATTGTTAAAATGGAGGGACATACGGAATACAAACAAACTGCCTGAGGTTGACCCGGTCAGGGTTGGGTATATTCGTGTTGTTTCCTGTGTGATTGTCTGCATTTATGCCAACTCGGGATCATGGATCGATGCCGACCAATCGGATTATGAAGTCAGGACCTTCCTGCTGATCACTCCAAAGGCCTGGACAGGCTCGGAAATTGACGTAATGGGCCTGTACCAGTACAGTAAGGGACAGAAAGGAAGTTATATCGCTGAATTACAGTCGGAAGAAAGCATTGATTAAGCGCAGAAAGGAAATGCCTTCTGGCTGATCATATGAGCGGTATGGCCTGCAGCTAACGAAGCTTGTTGCTCAGTCCGTCTTTCTTGCAGATCGGGCACTCGGTGTTCTTGCGGGTGGAAATATAACCGCAACGATCGCATTTGTAATAACGAAAATACTGTGACCGCCTGGATGTCTGGGGGATCTTGAGACCTAATTTCATCTTCTTGTGTTCTTTTGGGTTTGACACAATTTGAATATCAATTTATGTGCCAGTAATTGTAAAAGCCTTTTATTCAGCTCTTTGTGTGTGTATGCTGTATGGGTTCATACCATAAAGGCTCCGTTACCGGAATGGAATACCAAGGTAATTATCCGGAACCGTATAGGAGAGGGGGTATGAAATTATTCGGAAGGCAATACAAGCACTGATTTTGAGCGGGTATTGGTTTCGCCAGTGTAGGTATCGGTGGCTTTAAGCGTAACCAGGAAGGTTTTTTCTTCTCCGGAGTTGTTGCTATAGGTAAATACTGGCTCGAATTCGCTGGAAGTAGATCCGTTATGAAAAGTCCAAAGCCATTTATCGCTGTATTGCGAGGTGTTGTGAAAAGTTACGGTGACCGGTGCAGGGCCTTCGTTTCCGGTAAAATAGAAACTCGCAATGGGCAGGGTGAGGGTTCCGACATTTTTACGGTCCTCTTCATCTACCTTGGCACAGCCTGTAAACAGGATGGCAATGGTAAAGATCAGGAGTATGGTGATGTTCTTCATGTGCTGTTATTGTTACCATAACAAAAATAAACATAAACTGCCTGTTTTCGAACTTTTTGCTTGAAAACCTGCAATTTTGCTCATAAAAGGAGATTTGTTTACAGGAAAATTGTTTCTTTGTTTTGCAATTAATGTCAATACTATTTCCGTGGAAATAGCGTTTATGGTTAAATCTTTAATGATTGCATGAAACAAACGCTGTCTGTCATAGCATTATTTGCTTTTGCGCTGGGGGTTTATGCCCAGGCGCCCAAATACAGCAACGAGTTTCTTTCGATCGGTGTCGGTGCCCGATCCCTGGGCATGGCCAATGCCCAGACAGCGATATCCAACGATGTAACTTCGGCCTACTGGAACCCGGCCGGGCTGGCAGGCCAGGCAGCCGATATACAGATCGGGCTGATGCATAACGAATACTTTGCAGGGATCGCCAAATATGATTATGGCGGCTTCTCCATGCGTTTAGATACTGCCGCCGTTATCGGTATTTCCGTGATACGCATGGGTATCGACGATATCCCCAACACCATCAACCTATACGATAACCAGGGCAACATCAATTACAACAGGATCACGAAATTTTCGGCTGCCGACTATGCGGCAATGTTCACTTATTCACGAAAAAGCAGGATCAGGGGACTCAGCTACGGGGGAAATGTTAAGCTGATCTACCGGCAGATCGGAAGCTTCGCAAAGGCTTATGGTTTCGGACTTGATGTTGCAATACAGTACCGTACCGGGAATTGGTTCCTTGGAGCAATGGCCCGCGACATCACCAACACTTTCAACGCCTGGACGTTCAATGTTTCCGATGAAATGAGGGATGTGTTCCTGTCTACCGGCAACGAGATCCCGGAGAATTCGCTCGAGCTTACCCTGCCAAGGCTGAACCTGGGGGCGGGCAGGGTCATCCGGATATCTGATAAGTTCTCATCACTCATTGC
>CAZHYA010000068.1:0-2986 GCA_964536525.1 uncultured Bacteroidales bacterium
CCTGCAATTTTATCGATTATCTCACCTGGATCAACGGAAGCCTACCCATTTCGGTTTATGCCACTGCCCTGCCCGATGCAGGAGGAAATAACGATACCGTAAACATGAATATCACTTTTGCCAACGGCTCAACCGGTGTGGTGGCCTATTACGCCAACGGTCCCAAATCGATGCCCAAAGAATACATTGAGGTATTTCACAATGGTTCATCAGGGGTAATTAACAATTTTAAAGAGTTGCGTTTGTTTGGTAAAACCAAACAAAAAAAGAAACTGCTCAACCTCGATAAAGGGCAAAAACAAATGGTAGAACAGTTTCTGCAAAGCCTGCTAACCGGGAAACCACTGATTCCCTTTGATGAAATTGTTGCTGTTACCAAAGCTACCTTTGCGGTATTGGAATCCATCAAAACCGGGCAGGTGGTAAAAATTGATTGAACAAGGTTAACACCGATGCAACGGATAGGCATAGATAAAATATCCGAACAGATCCTTAAAACAATACACCCGGGTTCCAGAAAAACAGACACATAAACACGTAAAGCCCGTATCATACCCATTCCAGGAATTTACACACGTGTTCACCACTTCATTCAACAAGCTCAAAACCTACTGCGAAGCCCAAAACTTTGCCGGATGGGATCCTTACGACGGGCTCAACTCCAGGGTGTTTCAGGCTACGCCATTAAAACACTGGGATCTGGCCCGCCTGGCCTGGATACAGGGCTTCAAGCGCAGTCCGATTAACTTCCGCAAGCTGCTGCTGGTACCCAAAGAACACAATGCCAAAGGCATCGGACTATTCCTTACCGCTTACTGCAATATCTATAAGGCACAACAAGCCTCGGGCAAAGAAGAATCTGGCACACAAAATGAAATCCTGGATAAGATAAACGATCTGGCCAACCTGCTCATCTCCCTGCAATCAAAAGGCTATTCAGGCGCCTGCTGGGGCTATAATTTCGACTGGCAGGCCCGGCGGCTGTTCCTGTTTCCAAAAAATACACCCACCGTGGTGGCCACCACATTTGCAGCCAGTGCCTTATTTCGGGCCTATGAAATCACCAAAAACGAAAACTGGCTCCGAACTGCACTTTCATCTGCAAATTTTGTTTTGAACGACTTGCACCGCACACCAAAAAAAAGGGGTTTCCTGTTTTCCTATTCGCCCCTCGAAGGCAACGATACGGTGTACAACGCATCACTGCTGGGAAGCAAATTGTTGAGCTGGTGTTACCACTACTCCAAAAACGAAAATCTGAAAGCTTCCGCACGCGACAGCATTTTGGCATGCACCGATGCACAGCAGCCCGATGGTTCGTGGTTGTACGGCGAACTGACAACACAAAACTGGATCGACAGTTTTCATACCGGCTACAACCTGGATGCGCTTCAGGCTTACCAGGACTTTACAGGCGACATTGCATTTCAATCGCACATAGAAAAAGGTTTTAGGTTTTACATTCAAAACTTCTTTCAGGATGACGGTACCCCTAAATATTATCACAACCGTACCTATCCGGTAGATATCCATTGTCCGGCACAGCTCTTTGTAACGCTCAGGCGGCTGAATCAATTCGAAACATATAAGGAACTGGCCGAAAAAGTCATGAACCGTACGATCGGACACATGCAGGATAAAAGAGGCTTTTTCTATTACCAGTTAAGAAGGGGCATCAGCTCAAAAATATCATACATGCGCTGGAGCAACGCCTTCATGTTCTATGCCATGTCGTATTTCACGAACACTGATCTGACGGATGCAACGGAAAAGCACTGATCAGAGATCAGTGGAAACCTGCACAATCCGAGCCGAAAGTGTTTCCGTATAAGCACGGGCAAAACCTGTTTAACCCGAATCATCAGCATCAGGATAACTCATTATTCCAAAACAATTTGTGCCTATGAAACCAACCATTGTCAGGGATATAGCCATATATCCGTTCTCAACGCGCAACGATCTGATCAACTACGCATTTGAGCAAAAGAAAAGCCTAATTGCCATCAATGCCGAAAAAATTCTGCACACCACAGTGCAAACCGTTGATCTCATCAACCAGAACATTGGTTACGCCGATGGTATCGGCGCCGTTTGGGCCTTGCACATAAAGGGCTATAATGATGCAGTGAAAATCCCCGGCTGTGAGTTGTGGCTCGACATTGTGCGGCATTGTAATCGGTCGAAAAGCTTTTACCTGGTAGGTGCAACGGAAGAGGTCATTCAGCAAACCGTTGAAAAACTGAAAAAGGAATTTCCCGATATAAACATTTCGGGCTACCGCAACGGCTATATCAGAACAGAGCGCGAAAAACAAAAATTAATCAACGACATCGCCGCCAAAAAGCCCGATGTGGTTTTTGTGGCCATGGGCTCTCCCAGGCAGGAACTGCTCATGCAGGAAATGCAACGGCACCACACGGCCATCTACCAGGGCCTGGGCGGCAGTTTCGACGTGTATGCGGGTAGGGTGGAACGTGCTCCCCGCTGGTTGGTAAAAAACAATTTGGAATGGGCTTACCGGCTGCTGAAACAGCCCTCGCGGATCAAGAGGTATATCTGTCTGATCCCGTTTGCATGTTCGTTGCTGTTCAAGAGGATCTGAGATAAACCGCTTAACCCGGATTTACGTGATAAAGGGAACAGGCATGCCTTTCGCGGCATGTGTCCGGCATGAAATGATGCGTTAGGCAAATCACGGGCATGAAAACCCAATAAAATGACAGATACCCCATGAAAATCATCTCCGTGGTCGGTGCCCGCCCCAACTTCATGAAAATAGCCCCCTTCATCAAGGCTGTTTCGCAATATAATGAAGCCATTCGTGAGCTGGCCGACGGATCGGCGGATCAGCGGATCCGGCATCTGCTCGTGCATACCGGACAGCATTACGACGACCGCATGTCGCGGGCTTTTTTCGAAGCCCTCGGCATCCCCGAGGCCGACATCAATCTAGGCATAGGTTCCGGCACCCATGCCGAACAGGTGG
>CAZHYA010000068.1:2996-3326 GCA_964536525.1 uncultured Bacteroidales bacterium
GCTTGCTGCGGGGAAGCACGACTGGGTGGTCGTTGTAGGGGATGTGAATGCCACCCTCGCCTGCTCGGTCACTGCCCGGAAGCAACACATCAGGCTGTGCCACATCGAAGCCGGCCTGCGCTCGGGCGACGAAACCATGCCCGAAGAGATCAACCGCCTGGTGACCGACCGCCTCAGCAACCTCCTGCTGATCCCCGACAGGCTCTCAGGCGAAAACCTGCGTAAGGAAGGGGTGCCCGACCACAGGATCGAATTCGTGGGTAATATCATGATCGATACCCTTGAGGCCAACCGCGAAAAAGCAGCTAAACTCAACATTAAACAAATCAT
>CAZHYA010000068.1:3336-4428 GCA_964536525.1 uncultured Bacteroidales bacterium
CCAACATCAGGCACTCACGACCCTGCATCCGGCAACGCCTTCGCACTCATGACTATTCACCGGCCTTCCAACGTGGACCGAAAGGAGATCCTGCAGTCAATACTCGGCTTCCTTTCCAAGGAAGTTGCTGCAGATATGCCGGTGGTATGGCCCATCCACCCGCGCACGCTGAAGATGATGCAGCATTTCGGTCTGCTGGAAGAGGTGCTCGCCCATAAACATCTTATCCTGCTGCATCCCTTCGGCTATCACGAGATGCTACGGATGAACATGGGGGCCCGCCTGGTACTGACCGATTCGGGCGGGATGCAGGAAGAGTGCTGCGTTCTGGGCACGCCCTGCCTCACGCTGCGCTGGAATACTGAGCGACCGGTAACCTTGGAGGAACACGGGGGAACCTGCACACTGGTCGGCAACCATATCGAAAATATACGCACAGCATATCACTCAGCCCTGCAGGCCGACCGCCGTCCGCAACGCCCCGAGCGCTGGGACGGCCACGCGGCCATGCGATGTGTTGAAGCGATCATTAATTATCATTAAAAACAGACGTTATGAGTATGGATCTTATCATCATCACCGGAAGCATCATCCTGTCTTACGGATTGGTTATGATCACCACTCCACCCATCGTGCGCGTAGCCCTGGCAAAGAAAATTTTTGATGTCAGCGATCAGCGGAAGGTCCATAACGGATCCGTCCCCACGCTGGGAGGGATCTCCATCTTCATCGCCGTCAATATCATTTCAGCGATATTCATTTCGGAGTACCCGTCGCATGCACACTACCATGCCTATGCCGCCATGGTGGCCATATTTTTTGTGGGCATCAAGGACGACATCATCTTCATCAATCCGTGGACGAAATTTTTCATCCAGATCGTCGTGGCGGTCATGCTGGTTACATTGGGCAATTACAGCCTCAACAACTGGCAGGGATTGCTGGGCCTGCAGGAGGTTCCGCCTGCCCTGGGCGGCACCGTCACGGTGCTGCTCATCGTGCTGCTCATGAATGCCTATAACCTGATCGATGGCATTGACGGACTTTCGTCGGGGCTTGGGTTGATCGCATCACTGTTCCTCGGTACCTGGT
>CAZHYA010000068.1:4438-9679 GCA_964536525.1 uncultured Bacteroidales bacterium
AGGGAAGCTTATAACATATACAGTTGTAACGGAATATTATTTAATCATGAATCTCCCAGAAGAGGTGAAACATTCGTAACCAGAAAAATTACCCGCGCTATTTCAAGAATTGTTTTAGGACTTCAGGAAAGACTATTTCTTGGCTCAAGCCTGCATTGGACAAAAAAATGAAAGTTATATACCCTGGCCGGGAGCCTGGCGGGATTTCTGCGTTTTAACCTGTTCAGCAGGCAATATAAGATATTCCTGGGCGATACCGGGTCGTTGCTGCTGGGGCTCATGATGGCCTTCCAGATGATCTGGTTCATGAAAATGAATCTCGACGCCTCACTGCCCTACAACTTTCATCATGCACCGGCGCTGGCCCTGGCTGCCGGCGCCATCCCCCTCATCGACACCCTGCGGGTGTTCACATTGCGCCTGGCCCGCGGCAAGAAGCCGTTCAAGCCCGACAAAAGCCATGTACACCACTACATGCTCAACTTCTTCCCGAAACATATTCATGCCACCATGATATTGATCGGAATGGACATGATGATCATTGCTCTTGCCGTGTTCCTCGATCACAGCTGGTTGAGCGTCAATTACCACTTTCTCATTATCCTGCTCACCGGTATTGCCTGCACTACCTTGCCGGGAGTGATCTTGTATCTGTGGAGGAGGAGAGGAAGGGGCAGGCCCGTTACCCCCGCAGGTAAGTACGCGGATATCAGCATCGTCAAGTACGATTTAAAAATCACATGGAGTGGCGAACCCTGCCGGAAATTATTCACTTATCCCGACGATGAAATTAAAAAAAAGCAAGCCCAATAATGGCCGGTATTACAGGGCCCTGGCATCCATGTGCGATCGGCACATCATTTACCACGTAAAAATGTATAATCCGTTAGTTTTGTTGAGAAAGCAGGTGCTTCTGATCGGCATTATTCTGCTTCATGCCTTAGCACTTAATGCCCAAAGAACAACGGTCGTCGAGATTACCAATTCAACACTGGCAAGTACTGCTTCGAAGCTGCCGTTCTGGTTTACCACTAACCGGCTGGGTAAAATACAAAGTGACAATCAATATATTAATGTTAGTGAGATCAACCTTCGTAAGCCCGTTGAAAAGGACAACTCCGCACTGGCCTTTTATTGGGGCACTAGCCTTGTCGGGGCCATTGCACGGGAATCCTACCTGCAAATAAACCAGGCTTATGCCGGCATAAGCTTCAGGGGCTGGCAGTTGACGGCCGGACTTTTCGCTGACGAGGAAAAATACGACCAACTTTCATTGTCGAACGGCAGCATCGACCGTAGTCTCAATGCCCGCCCCTATCCCAAAATCCGCATATCTACCAGGGATTTTATCCCCATCTTTTCATCGAAGGTATTCTTCATCAAGGCAGAATGGGATGAAGGCTGGCTTGTTGAAAAGCGTTTTGTTGATCATGTGAAGATACACCATAAGTCGCTGGCTGTTTCGGTGAGGCCGAATAAAAGCTGGGATTTCAGGATAGGGATAAACAATTACGTTATGTGGGGAGGTGAATCACCTGATGAACGAATCGGTCAGATGCCGGAAAGTTTCAGGGATTATTTAATTTACATCTCAGGTTCGCAGGGAGATGAGGGTTATCCAAAAGGAGACCAGATGAATGTTGCAGGCAACATGCTGGGATCTTATCTGATCGAGATCAGGAGAATAAATAAAAATAATTCCGTGACATTGTATATCAGCCACCCCTTTGAAGACCTTTCGGGGGTTAATCTCAAAAACTGGCCTGACAATCTGATCGGGATCAACCTGGCATTCGAAAACAAGAAGCAGTTGATCAACAACCTGGTAGTTGAATTCGTGAATACAACCCAGCAAAGTGTCGTTGGCGATTACCAATACTGGGATGAAGAGTACCAGAAAATGTTTTATCGCGAGGAAGACAATTACTTTTCACACTATATCTATCGCTCGGGTTTTACATATCATCAGCATACCATGGCCTTGCCTTTGTTTGAGCCGGTCTTTTCTGAAGACAGGAGTATGCGTTTCCCGTCAAATCGTTTCTTTGCTTTTCATTCAGGCATAGAAGGTGAGTTGGTTGATAACATGGAGTGGAAATGCCTGATCACCTTGAGTAAACATTTCGGCACATACAGGCAACCCTATGAAGAAACAGTTAAAAAGCTGAATTCATTTTTATCAGTTGCTTATAAAAATCCTCAATTCCCGGTTGAATTAGGGATCTCAACAGCATTTGATTATGATAGTTCCGGGTCTGCAATATTTGGTGCAGGGCTTCATGTTTCGAAACGTTTTTAGTTTAGGTGCTTGGAAGTTTTAAATTTTGAGTGTTGAGTGTTGAGTTAGTTTCCAGCTTAATAGTTTTCAACTTTTAAATATAAGTACGTTGTTCGTTGCTTGTTCATGGTTGCCGGGTGCCGGGTTGATCATATTTATCATATAATTTTTACATTTGGGACTTAAATAAAACCAGGTTTTCCCTGTATTGCATCATACCATCAACCAAAAACCCATGGAAAACATCAACGTCCTGAACACCCTTCTGATCATTTTCGTATCGATATTCAGCGTCATAGGTGGCGCCTGGGGATTTTTCAAGATCTTTTACAGCTACCGCTCCCGTTTCCTCTTCATCACCAACTGCCAGATCCTTCACCGCAGCGTATGGAAGGATATCAGCCAGCGATACAATATCAAACAGAACGGACCCCAGGACCATGCCTTCAGGCCGCTGGTGCTCCTGCCGCACACACTCAGGAAATACTCCAGGATACCCAATGGGGCCAGGGCCATCCTCGAATGCATCAATCCCAACAGGGATAACAACCTCAAGATCATCGCCGAGGTTTACTGGATACCCGACGACATGGAGCCATGGAACACCATAAACCACCCCGTGTTCTCGCTGGTGCTTCGGAGGTATTTCGGCATCGAGCGCCCGCTCTACCAGGATGAGGACGTGGCCAAGGGCAACTGGGTGAAGGTAAGCCATTCGCTGGCTCACCTCGACCCGTTGCACCGCCGCGATGAGATCAACAACAACATGATGCACTGGGCAGTCAGCGATACCATCACTTTCAGGTATTTCAACCCCTGGGCCACCGAAAAGGAGGACAAATACACACGGGAACCCACCGATCGCAACTTCATAGAATATTGCGGGCTCTCGATGGTATTGCGTAAACGTTCGATCCACCTTATTGAGAAGGAATAAGGGGGATAACGCTACAGACGCTTCCTATTTATTCCTTTCCCTGATCTCCTTCTGTATCTCGGGCGGTATCACTTCCCCTTCGGGATATGGCAGCAGTCCTTCCCAGTCGATCTTCACCGTGAACGGATCCTTTCCAAGCTGATATATGGTGTCGATCACCGTATCCCTGAGGGTGGGCATCCAGTTTTCGAACTTCCAGAGTTCATCTGTCGAGAGGTAGCCATAGGTATGGCCGAAGCGGAGGTTCCCGATCAGGTAGCCTTCGCTGCCGCTCATCATGAACTCATGCGCTTCCGGATCCTGGTTGTAACTGTATTCGTGGATCAGCCGGTAGGATCCCACCTTGCGGTGCTTCTCTCCCAGCCTGGGATTGATCACATCGAATACCGCCACCACATAGCCACCGGTTACATTTTTGATCTTTTCGGCCATGTACAATTCGGGGGTTTTAAGCCACCAGTGAAGGTCGGGCTTGACATGGATATCGTACAGCCCGGGATCAAATTTGTCGGGATAGGTAAAATGCACGTCATCATAGAAGATGGCATTATACCGTGGCAGGACAAACTCCGTGGTGATCGTAACCCAGGAGCAATATTCCACAGGATATTCCGTAAGGTCCCAGTCGACGGTGATGCTTTTCCTCGGATCACCTTCGGTGATCACGGGCGACACCTTGTCGGTCCAGTCGATGGTAGTCCTGTATGTCAGGATGTTAACATCTGTCCAGGCCCGGTAATGCAGATCTGTGGCGGTTTCTTCCTCCCTCGACTGGTGTATTTTGTACGAGCCTGTCACCCTTTGGGTCAGCTCATGGTCGGAAGGGTCATCGGTCGGACAGAGGGTAACGATGTGCTTGATGTAAGGATGACTGCTGCTGTAATCAAAATACCAGCCATTGCCTTCGTTGGCCCCACCAGGGTTGGGGCTGGCATAGTCGTCGTAGGTATAGCTTTGCACATCCCCTCCCGTATCCTTGTCGGAGTCGGTCACCTTCACCGAGGCGGGGTTGACCGTGAGGGTATTTTTGCCGAGGTTGTCGCCCCAGGCCGTGATGGCATGGCCACCCGAACCTATGCTTGTCCCGGACGTAGGCCAGCTGATGCTGAGGCCCACCAACTGGCACCTCCGCAACTCATTACCGACGAACATTGCACCGTTGGCTTCAGCCCAGGGGTACCGTGGCGACTTATGCCCGTATACCGTGACGATGGTATACGGGTTCGTTGCCGACCAGGTGTTGTTGGATGAGCCCAGCCACCAGCTGACGGCGGCATCGGTCCATCCGCCGTTGGCAATGCCGTAGTTGGCTACCATGTCGGCATAGATATCGTCGGCACGCTCCTGCACCGTCGTTCCGTTGCCATAACCGGCACCGGCCAGCATATTCGATGCCGTAGCCATCCAGCAGGAATTGTCGACCCCGCCACCGCCGGCCTTGTCAACATCCGGCGGGGGGTCCATCTTCATGTACTTACAGGCCGTAAACATGACCAAAACGCCGGCTGCCAATGCCATGCCGGCAAAAATTCTCAATAACTGTTTCATAAAACCTCCTGTTTTTTCTAAGTTAGCAAACACTATTTTACAGATCGTTGATGATCTTGACTGATTCGAAATCCCATATCTCATGCCCGTCGTGGTCGTGGCCTACGATGGAGTTGTCGTGCACGTAAAGCCTGATGGTATAGGTGCATGATTCACCGCGGTAGATCTTTGGGTCGGGTGCTTCAACATATGGGTTTGGAGCCGTTCCGGCATCGAGCACGGTGATATCCCAGATGGCAAGCTCTCCGGCATCGGCGTCGGACGGTACTGCAACGGGAGGCGTGGCAGGCAGGGCGGGCACGCGGTTGGTGATGTCGCCCGTGAGCACCTGTGTGGTGCCGAACTGCTTCCAGAACCTCAGGTTATAAAACCCGAAATTATCGTTTGGTGCTTCGGGCGGCCACCAGGCCTCATCGATCACCGGGTCCCAGGCCAGCCCAACAATGCGGATCCGGCCATATTTCTTCATCGAAAGGTC
>CAZHYA010000069.1:0-6628 GCA_964536525.1 uncultured Bacteroidales bacterium
TCTCATCGCGAATCAGTTGCGCCGCCGCCGCCGGGTTGTCGCTCAGCACGACGCCGTAGCCGAGCGGGCGCAGCCGCGCGACGAATTCGGGCTGGCGCGCGACCGCATGGGCGGCATCGAACAGCCGCTGCACGATCCGGGCGGGAAAAGAAGGGGAAACTGAGCTGTAAAATGCCGGCATTGCCATCAAAATAATGGAATAAGATTGAGATTAAGGAACATAGACCTGTTTAAAGGGATTCTCATCCTTCTGGTGATGGCCGGTCATATCCTGCAGGGCAGCCTGGAATCATCCCTGCCCCGGACCATCATCTACAGTTTTCACATGCCCCTGTTCATCGGCGTCAGCGGGTTCCTGTTCAACATGCAGAAGGCCGGAAGGATGAATTTCGCATTACTCCTCAAAAAATACCGTTTCAGGGTGATCCTTCCCTGGGTCTTTGCCGTACTGGGTTAATTTCTGCTGACGGGTTTTCTCCGGACGGGCTGGCCCGGGATCCTGGAACTGCTCATGGCTTTCGTATACCCCTGGTACCACCTCTGGTTCATCCCTTCATTCCTGGGTTGGGTAGCCCTCACCTGGCTGTTCCGAAAAGCCGGCATGGGCGATAAAATGATGCTGGCAACAGCACTGGCAATATCAGTTGCCGCTGCCATATTCCACCAGTATCCCGGCCTTTACAGTGGCCATGGGGGGCTCAGCAACACCATCGAACTCGCTCTTCACACTTTCCGGCCGTATTTCTTTTTCTTCTTTGTGCTAGGTGTGGGTTACAGGGCGAAAAAGGCTGGCAAAATAAGGATAGCGGAATACCTCCTGCCACTGGCTTTCTTTGTTCTTGTCATATATCTCTTCTATGTGCCTGACCGTGCCCTCTCGCTGGCAAACATGTTCGTATTCAATATCTTCCTTATCAATATCGCCCTGAAAACGGCATCAACGGGGTTACTGCCCAACTCCGTCGTTCTCGAATGGATCGGAAGGAACTCCCTGGCCATTTACCTCTGGCACGTGGTTCCTGTCCTCTTGCTCAGGCATCATGCTGGCACCGGCGACCTGTTGTTTTTCTACACTGCGGCGGTCGTCGCGGAAGCCATTTTCCTGATTCTCTATGCCTGCCTCCTGCGCCTCGGTTTCCTGAAAAAGTATATATTTGGCATGGGGCAATGATTAATATTATTGATGTTAATCCGTGACATTCCCCGGTGAGAACATACGGTTCTTGTCCTTTCTTGATAAATTTAAATATCAATGAGATGCAAAAGATTCTGATCATTATCAACGATGCTCCTTACGGTACTGAAAAAGCCTATAATGCCATGCGGATGGCCATGACCCTTCAGAAGGAACACGGCAGCGAAGTGGAAATAAAGATATTCCTGCTTGCCGATGCCGTCTTTTGTGGTTTACCTGGCCAGCTTACACCATCAGGCTATTATAACATCGAGAGGATGTTGAAAGCCATCATCAATAAAGGGGGAGAAGTTAAGAGTTGTGGGGGATGCTCCGAAGCCCGGGGCATTGCCGGCACAGCCTTCATAGAGGGGGTTAAGCTGAGCAATATGAAGGAATTTGCTCAATGGACGGTTGCCTGCGACAAGGTGTTAACGTTTTAGAATATCTTAAAATTCCGGTAACAAAAAAGTCCGGCGGCATTACAGAATAGAATCTATTTATGGACATCCGTTTTACTACTGTTGGCACCATCTATACCCCCTTCAAACAGAAGGAGGGGATGCCCATACAGTCGTCTGGCTCCGAAGGCGCCAGGGGGACCGTAAAACTAAAGAAAAAATATGCTGCCGGACTGCTCGATATCGATAAGTTCTCCCATATATACCTCATTTACCTCTTTCACCGTACCCGTGATACACGCTTGCAGGTGATCCCTTTCCTCGACGACCGGCCACACGGCATCTTTGCAACCAGGGCACCGGGAAGGCCAAATCCCATTGGTATTTCGGTTGTAAAACTGATCAGCGTGAGCGGCAATATTCTCAAGGTCGAGAATGTCGACATGCTGAACGGCACGCCATTGCTCGACATCAAACCCTATATATCGCATTTTGATATTCACCGGCTAGAGAGGAATGGCTGGATCAACGAAGGAACCGGTTATCCCAACGGGGTCACCTCCGACAACCGCTTCGACTGATATGCCGGCGGAGGGTCGGCTTATGGTTGATTTTAAAAAAGGTGCTGGGTTCTGGGGACTGGGGACTCGGGTTGGGCATTAGGCGACAGGCTATAGGCTATAGGCGACAGGCACTTCTCAAAGTCCCAAAGTCCCATTGTCTCAAAGTCCCATTGTCTCACAGTCCCATAGTCTCATCTGACGGTCCGCTGCATCACGATCCCTCCCACGATCAGCACGAGCCCCACGATGGTATAGGCCTGTATGGTTTCGCCCACGGCCACGGAAACGAACAGCAGCGAGAGGAAGGGGGAGATATACACCAGGTTGCTGATCCTGGCGGTGGTCGACGACAGCTGGAGGGCCTTCAGCCACAGCACGAAGGTGAGGCCCATCTCGAAGATGCCGATATATGCGCTTCCGGCCAGCCCGGGCAGGGTGATAATGAATTCATCGCCGCTCACGAGCAGGTAAAGCGGAAGGTAGATGAGGATGTAGATGAAACCGAACAGGAAGCTCACCAGCAGCTTGGCTGCCTCTTCGCGCCGGTCTTTCATGTTCATCAGCCAGAAGCCTGCCCAGAACAGCGAGCTGGCCAGGGCCAGGAAGATGCCCAGTGGTGTGGATTGCTGGTCGTCGTAGATGCCCGACGTGCTCATGTATACCACGATGACGACGATGCCCGAGAAGCTGAGCAGCAGGGCCAGGATGCTCATCATGCTGATCTTCTGTTTCAGCACCGGGATCGACAGCAACACCAGGGTGAGGGGCCACACGTAGTTGAGGGCCACGGCCTCCTGTGCCTGTATGAGGTTATAGGCCTTGAAAAGCACGATATAATACCCGAACGGGTTCAGCGCCCCCATGATGGCACTGTTGATCCACTCCCGGCGGCTCAGGCGGAAGCTTTTCCTCAGCCTGCCCCTGAAGGCCTGCCATCCCGCCAGGAAGGCCAGCGACACGGCCGTGGCAAAGAGCAGTAGCTGCGGCTCCGAAGTGGGCGTGCGGTCGAGGCTCAGCTTGAAGGCCGAGCCGGCTGTCGACCAGAACAGGATCGCCGCCAGGGCGAGGAGATATGCCTTCCTTTGATTGCTCATTTTACGGGGTGGGCCCAGACGGGGAATTCGTTAAGGTTGATATTGAAGATGCCCGTGGCCAGGTAATAGGTGGCCAGGGTGATGATGATGGCTCCTGCAAGGTTCAGGATCAGCCCGGTCCTGGCCATGTCCATCATGCTCAGCCTGTTGGTGCCGAAGACGATGGCGTTGGGCGGGGTGGCCACCGGCAGCATGAAGGCCATGGAGGCCGAGAGGGTGGCCGGCAGCATGAACAGCAGGGGGTTGATGTTGCTGCTCATGGCGATACCGGCCAGCACCGGCAGCAGCATCTCGGTGGTGGCGGTGTTGCTGGTGAGCTCGGTGAGGAAGGTCACCATGAGGCATATGGCAAGGATCACCACGATGGGAGGGGCTGAGGCGATCCAGTTGAGCTGCTCGCCGAACCACATCGAAAGCCCCGACTCCTTGAAGCCGCTGGCAAGGGCAAAGCCACCGCCGAAGAGCAGCACGATGTTCCAGGGTATGCCACGGGCCGTCCTCCAGTCCATGAGCCGGCCGCCTTTCCCAGACCGTGAGGGGATGATGAAGAGGATGATGGCATAGAAGACGGCCACCGTACCGTCGTTGATGTAGCCGGGATAGCCGAAGAGGCCCGACCATCCCGGGATGCTGATGCCGCCCAGCTCCAGGTCGGCACGAGTGAGCCAGGTCAGGGCCAGTAGCAGGAAGACCGCCAGCACGGCCCTTTCTTCGAAGCTTGCCCTGCCCAAAGCACGGTATTGTTCCCTGAAGGTGTCGTGGCTGAGTCTCGGCCAGCTTTTTCTTTTTGGCCCGAAAAGGGAATAGAGGTATCCCCACACGAAAAGAAAGAAGACGACGCTGATGGGAAGGGCGAAGAGGAACAAGGGGCTGAAGCTGATCTCCGGCCCGTCAGGGCAGTAGACCTGGAAGATCCTGGCGAAGGACAGGTTGGGCGGGGTGCCCACCAGCGTGGCGATGCCGCCGATGGAGGCGCTGTAGGCAATGCCCAGCAGCAGGCCCGTGGCATACTTCCTGATGCCCTCACTGCCAATGCTATCCTCCAGCTTGTCGATCACCGAGATCACGATGGGGATCATCATCATGGCGGTGGCGGTGTTCGAGATCCACATCGAAAGAAAGGCCGTGGCGAACATGAAACCCAGCAAAATGCGGGCGGGGCTGACGCCGGTGTGCATCAGGATCTTCAACGCGATGCGCTTGTGAAGATCCCACTTCTGCATGGCCAGGGCCACCATGAAGCCGCCGATGAAGAGAAAGATGACATGGTTGAAATAGGTGGCCGAAACATCTTTCCCGTCCATGATGCCCAGCAGCGGGAAGGCAGCCACGGGGACCAGGGAGGTGACGGCCAGGGGCACCGCCTCGGTGATCCACCAGGCGGCCATGAGCAGGGCCACGGCCAGGGTGGCGCTCACCGCCGGCTGGCCGGGATCAAGGTCGGTGAAGAAAAGAAAGTATATGAAAAGCACCGGCCCGACCACCAGACCGATGGTCTGCACCGGTGATGCCTTCTTTTCGGGATGTGATGGTTGTGCTGACATGCATGGCCTTTGTGAAGCGAATATAAGGTATTATGAAAAATAAACAATAAGGTCCGGCAACATGTGTTAATATTTTATAGTTTTGCAACCCATTTAAAATTAAGGCCATGAAAAGATTAGCCGTCGTAGCTTTCGGAGGCAATGCCCTGCTCAGGGCAGGCGAAGAAGGCACCATCGAACAGCAGGAGGCCAACGCCAAATATACCGGCGAGCGCCTGCTGATATTGCTTCAGAATAATTACAACCTGGTGATCACCCACGGCAATGGCCCGCAGGTGGGCAACATCCTGCTGGCCAACAAGGCCGGGCATATGTACAATGGCATGCCCGAGATGCCCCTCGACATCTGTGTGGCCTATTCGCAGGGCTTCATCGGCTACATCATCGAGCAGCAGCTCCGCAATGTGCTGCGTCAGCACGAGATGGACCGCGACATCATCTCCATCATCACCCAGGTGCTGGTAACCAAGGATGATCCGGCCTTCAATAACCCGACCAAGCCCATCGGCCCGTATTATACAAAGGAAGAAGCCGACAAGATCGCGGCCGATACCGGTTCGCAGTTTGCCAAAGACCCGCAGGGCAGGGGATACCGTAAGGTGGTGGCTTCGCCCAAACCGCTGGTGATCAGCAATGTGGATACGATCCGCAAGATCTCCCGCGAGGGACAGATCGTGATCGCCGTGGGCGGCGGCGGCATACCGGCCTATTATGCGGCCGAAAACGAGCTCAAGGGCATCGACGCCGTGATCGACAAGGACCTGGCATCCGCACTGCTGGCCTCACAGATCAACGCCGACAAGTTCTTCATCCTTACCGATGTGCCGAAGGTTTATACTGACTTCAACACCCCGCAGCAGAAGGCCATCGACCGCATGTCGGTGGCTGAGGCCAGGAAATATCTGGAAGAAGGACAGTTCACGGAAGGCAGCATGGCACCCAAGATCCGTGCAGCCATCCACTTCGTGGAACATACGGGAAAAGATACCATCATCACCAGCGCCGATAAGCTGGGCGTGGATGACGGGGGGACGAGGGTTGCCATTGTATAGGCAGTCTCACTAACTTTAGCTCAATTCAGCGGCTTTTATTCTTCCGGCTTCAGGTTCTCCACCTTAAAGATATCGTCTGACAGGCCCTGGTCGAACACCACATTGGTGAGCCTGATCTTGGAGGAATGCTGCTTCTTGAGGTCGGTCATCACCACCTCCCTGGCATTCCAGTATTGGCCGGTCTTCTCGTACTCATAGGTGGATTCCTTGTAAAGGTTGCCGCCATTGTCGTAGTACTCCATCCTGACCGGATAGAAATGTTCCTTGTTTTGCTCAACGACGATCTTGCTGTATGACGATTTATCAGCCCTGGGCGTCAGTTCCAGGATATAGGCATCTTCGGTGGTCTCCTTCAGTATGGGGTAGAACCTCTCTGAATAAGGCTCAGTGGCCATGTCCTCATACGAAAAGTCGGTTCCCGTGAAAGCCTGGCTTTTGGCAAGCAGCGAAATTTTCTTTGGACTGCCAAACGCAGGCATGTAGAGCCACATCACCCCATCGGGGAGGGAGAGGGTGGCGATGCCGGCCTGCTTTTCGGGTTTGGTGTAACGGTATAGCTTCTTATCGCGTCCCTTCTGAAACATTTCCGCTTCACGGACTTTTTCCTCTCCTGTATTGTCGACAAGGATGATGCTGATGGTGCCCTGCTTGTCTTTCGGGGCAAACATGATGTTATCGAGCTTGGCCAGCAGGTCGTGGGCATCCTGCCCGCGCACATCGGTATACATCGAAAGTATGAACAATGAGAGGGCAAGGGTTCTCGTAGTAGTCGTAGCCGCCGCTGACCTCGACGGCATTCG
>CAZHYA010000069.1:6648-9674 GCA_964536525.1 uncultured Bacteroidales bacterium
TATCGTTTTCATTTCTTTCTTTTTAAACGGTTCGTTCTTCTGTTGTCGAGGATGAGGATCACCGGCAGCAGGGTGAGCGATCCCACGCCGGATCCCACCATGCTCAGCGCCACAAGGAAGCCGAAGTACTGAAGGGGGACCATCTCCGAAAACAGCAGCACCAAAAACCCTACCGAAACCGAGATCACGTTGATCACGATGGCTTTGCCACTGATGATGATCGTTTCTTCCAGGGCTTCGCTGATGTCGTCGGTGTGGTGCTTCATGAGGTGCTTCACATTATTGATCACATGGATGGAGTAATCAATTCCTATGCCAAGTGCAACGCTGGCCACGAGCACCGTGGCAATGTTGAGCGGTATCCCTGCAAACCCCATCACACCGAAAAGAATGATGATGGCGGCGATGATGGGTAAGGTGGCAAAAATGCCGGTCTTGAGCGAGCGCAGGATGATGCCCACAAAAATGATCACCATGACGATGGCGATGCTCAGGCTGCCGATCTGGCTGCGCACCAGGCTGGTGTCCATGGTAACATCGACGAACGGCATGCCCGTGATCTCGATGGTGCATGCTTCGCTTGAATGCTCTTCGATATATTTGTCCATGTAACTTGCAAATTCGATCTTGGCCTTATTATCGGGCGAGATGAACTTGGAGATGATGATGGCCTCCGTGAGATCGCCGTTCACATAGGTCTGCATGATCTCATTGCCTTCGAGGAGCCACCACAGCTGTTCGATCATCTCCTTGTCGGCAGGGATGCGCCTGCCTTCGCCCAGGGCGTCGCTGATCTCCATGATGAGGTCGGCCACCGACTGTGTCGACATCACGTCGGGGCTCCTGCGCATGTATGCTGCCGTCTCCACCATGGTCTGCAGCACTTCAGGGCTCTGGATGTCGCCCTTGAACAGCACGAAGATGGGCTTTGATCCCCCGAACTTGTTGATCATGATGTTCTCGGCCGTACGGGCCGGGTTGCCGGGCTTGAAGTAATCCTGTATGTCTACGCTCCTCTGGATCATGAATATACCGGCGATGCTGATCAGGATGAGCACCGACCAGGTGGTGAGGATATATTTGGGGTGCCTGATCAGGGTGTCTTTCAGCGGGAAGAGGAAATGCCGCTGGAGCCATGAATATTTATAGATGTTCTTTTTTCCCGCATGTCTTTTTGAATATATCGAAAATCCTGCAATAAGCGCCGGGGTGAAGAAGAGCGAGAGAAACGCGGCGAAGAGCGTTCCCAGCGAAGTGAATATCCCGAAATCGCGGATCATCTCGAGGTAGGCACCGAAGATGAACGACATGAAGCCAATGGCAGTGGTGATGGCGGCGAGGATCACCGGCATGAAAATGTAGGTCATGGCCTTGATCAGCGCCTTTCTCCTGTCGGTATCCCTCATCTGTTTGATGCGGTTGAGCACGTGGATGGTATAGGCACTTCCCACGGCCAGCAGGATGATGGGGATATTGTTGGAGATCATCGACAACTGGTAACCGAGTGCAGCCATCAGGCCCATGGCCCAGATGATGGCTATGGCCACAGTGATGAGCGGCAGCGCCACCCCCCTGGCACTCTTGAAGAAGAGGGCGAGGATGATGGCGATGAGGATGAAAGCCACGGGAAGCAACTTGATGAGGTCGGCCGAGATCAGGGTGGAGATGGCGGTGACCATCATTGGCGATCCGGCATAATATAAGGTCTCGGGCAAGTCCATGGCGGAGGTCTTTTCGATGACTGCCTCAGCCACTGCTTCAACATCGGCATCTTTCGAAAGGGAAAAGATGATCAGCGTGGCAGTGCCGTCTTCCGACACTATGCCACCCTTGTAAAGGTCTTTGGCGAACACACGCTCACGCAGGGCCTGCAGCTGCTCTTCGGTCTCGGGAAATGCATACTCATCCACAAGTTTCCCGATCACGAGGCCATCGTCGCCACCCTTGATGTCGATGATGTTGGTCAGGCTGGTCACGGCCACAACGCCGTCGATCATCCTTACCGTGTCCGTGATCTGCTGCACATGTGTCAGGATCTCGGTGGTGAATATGTTGTCCGACTCCAGGATCACCATGCCCATCTTATTGCTCCCGAACTGAGTGGCGATACTCTTGAGCAGGGCTGCATCGGGATCATCGTCGGGCAGCGAACTGATCACATCGGAATTGATCTGCATCTTCGTGATCTGATAACCTGAAACCAGGGTTAACAGCACGACGGATATGATGATCACCCAGCGATAACGAAGTATTGATTTTACCAGATTATTCATGATGAAGTGCATATTTGCGGTCCGTGCAGGAAAAGGCACGCAAATGTCGCATTTTTTATGGTTTTACCGTTGTTGAAACATTAATTTTTTTAAGCCGGTTCAATGCGTTTTTACGAAGAAGGCAACTTTCTCAAGAGAGGTGATCATGTCGTATTCTTCAAGGTATACCTCTTTGGGTACATTAACCGGTTTTGGCGTATAGTTGAGGATCCCCTTGATGCCCGCTTTCACCAGCATGTCGGCGATGGCGGGGGCATCCTCGCCCGGCACGGTCATGATGCCGATCTCTATCTTCTTGTCCCTGATCACGGCTGCCATGTCCTGTGTATCGTGACACTGGATGCCATGGTACTTTTTGCCCACTTTCGATTTGTCGACGTCGAAGACGGCCACGATGGATAGTTTGGTGCGCTTGCCGCTGAAATAGTTTGTGATGGCCCTGCCCAGGTTGCCGATGCCTACAACGCATACGTTGATGCCCTCCTTGCTGTCGATGATCTGTCCGATAAGGTCGATCAGCTCTTTAACGTTATAACCTTTACGAAGGGTTCCGGTGTACCCGATCAGCATGATGTCGCGGCGAACCTGCACGGCGGTAATATGCTGTATTTTTGCAATCTCGTGCGAATATATGTGCGTCATGCCCTTGGCATGGCATAACAGTAATGCCCGCCTGTACTGGCTGAGCCTTTCAATGGTTTTGTGTGGTAGATCCTTCATTGGAAACCGGATTGAATATCGTAAATGACATTG
>CAZHYA010000070.1:0-6975 GCA_964536525.1 uncultured Bacteroidales bacterium
ACATACTGGTAAAGGCATTGAAGAAAGTCATAACTTTCAGGCCAGATTTCACGGTCATCAGCGTTGGGTTCGACGTTGTAACGGGAGACCCGACAGGGACCTGGCTGTTGAGGGCTTCCGATTTCAGGAATAACGGAATGGAAATCGGAAAACTTCCATATCCTGTACTTTTCGTGCAGGAAGGCGGATACAAGAACCGCACCCTGGGAGTCAACGCAAGGAATTTTTTTGAAGGATATCTTTCAGCAAAGACCAATAATAAAAAATGAAGATAGGGATTACCTACGACCTCCGGCAGGCCTGGCTCGACATGGGCTATTCGGAGGAAGAAACGGCCGAGTTCGACAGGGAGAGCACCATCGAAGCCATCGAGCATACCCTGCAGGGCCTTGGTTACGACACCGGTCGCATCGGCCACCTGAAGCAACTGATCGAAAGGTTGCAGCAAGGCGAGCGTTGGGATATGGTATTCAATATCTGTGAAGGCATGCACGGCATTGCCAGGGAAGCACTGCTGGATGCCTACCGCATTCCATATGTCTTCTCCTCCCCACTGGTGATGGCCCTGACCCTCGATAAGGCGATGACCAAGCGCGTGATCCGGGATGCCGGGATCAACACACCCGACTTTTTCGTGGTACGGGAAGCCAAAGATACCGGCAGGGTGAACCTGCCTTACCCCCTCTTTGTGAAACCACTGGCAGAGGGCACCGGCAAAGGTATCGACGAACGCTCGGTGATCAACAATAACGCGGAGCTGAAAAAGACCTGTTTGCATCTGCTGCAGGCTTACCGTCAGCCGGTTCTCGTTGAAACCTTCCTAAGCGGACGGGAATTCACCACCGGGATCACCGGCAGCGGCGATGATGCCAGTGCCATAGGGACCATCGAGATAAAACTCCTTGAAAAGGCCGAAAAGAACGTATACTCTTATGTGAACAAGGAAGAATGCGAAACGCTTGTGGAATACCTTCCGGTTCAGGGAATAGAGAAAGCCGAATGCGAGAAGCTTGCCCTTGAGGCATACCGTGTGCTGGGCTGCGAAGATGCCGGCAGGGTGGACATCCGTTACGACGCAGCAGGAAAACCATCCTTCATGGAGATCAACCCCCTGCCGGGGATGCATCCCGAACACTCCGACCTGCCCATACTGGCAAAGCTGAACGGGATTTCCTATCCCGAGCTGATGAAGATGATCATGGACTCCGCCATAAAGAAGGTCCGCTGAACCCATACCCAATGAGAAATACCATGGATAAAGCAGTCATCCTCATCAACGCCCTCTCACCGAATGCCGGCCCCGACGAACTGGATGTGCTCAGCCAGGCCGCTTTCATAGAGGATGCCCTGCATACGCTGGGCTATGATACTGCGCGGGTGTTCATGGACCTCGACATGAAGGATACCGCAAGGCAGCTGGAGAAGATCAGCCCGGCACTGGTATTCAATCTTGTGGAAGCCATCGACAGTTCGGGAAAGCTCATCCACCTGGCGCCGGCACTGCTTGAACACCTTGGCGTACCATTTACGGGGAGCCCGTTGGAGGCCATGTACGTGACTAGCAATAAAATACTTTCGAAATCCCTCATGGCACAGGCCGGGCTGCCCACGCCGGCATGGTTTGAAAAGCCGGATCCGGGAAAAGTAATTGAGGGTGCCAGGTACATTGCAAAACCCGTTTGGGAGGATGCCTCGGTTGGGATCAGCGACAGCAGCGTAATCGACGGCGGTTATGGCAATGTGAGCGAATTTATCAGGGATAACAGGCAACACCGGTACTTCTTCGAGGAATACATCGAAGGCCGAGAGTTCAATATCGCCATCCTTGGCGGAGATACCGGGCCCGAAGTGCTGCCGCTGGCCGAGATCGTCTTTGAAGACTACCCTGAAGGCAAACCACGGATCGTGGGCTATGAAGCCAAGTGGCATGAAGGATCGTTTGAATACGACCACACCCTGCGAAAATTCGGACTCGAGAAAGAACAGGGCGATCTTGCCGGCAACATGACAGCACTCTGTCACCGCTGCTGGGAACTCTTTGGCATGAAGGGCTATGCCCGTGTCGACTTCAGGGTTGATGGCAGTGGAAACCCATGGATATTGGAGGTGAACGCCAACCCCTGCCTGTCGGCCGATGCAGGTTTCTTTGCTGCCGCCTCACAGGCAGGCTATCCTTTCAGCGAGGTGGTTAAACGAATAATTGAAGATGCATGGAGATAACACTCAGAAAAGAGGTACTGGGCACCGATATTGAAACCGTAAGGGAAATGGTTGAAGGCACGGGCTTTTTCAATGAAGAAGAGGTCGGCATTGCCGCTGAACTCGTCATGGAGCGTTTGGAAAAGGGAGAAGACAGTGGCTATGAGTTCCTCTTCCTGGAGACAGATGGCAAGGTATGTGCCTATTCCTGCTACGGAAGGATACCCCTCACCACGAGCAGTTACGACCTGTACTGGATCGTGACCGATGCAGCATACAGGAACAAAGGCCTTGGCAGGATGTTGCTGGCTGCCACCGAAAAGAACATCGCGGAAAATGGGGGTACCGCGATCTATGCCGAAACATCCTCGCGAGAACAATACCTTCCCACCCGTACGTTTTACGAGCACAACGGCTATGCCCTCAAAGCCAGGTTCGAGGATTACTACGCGGAGGGCGACGACCTTGTATTCTTTGTGAAAAGGCTATCACACAAACAATGATCGGACAAAACAAATAAACCAAATTAAAAAACGGAGGAAAAATGAAAACTGATTTTTTAACATGGGGGTTGATCGGCTTGCTATCATTATCATATGCTGCCAATGCCCAGGACAAAGGATTCGAATCGTACACGAATTATGATTTTGTCCCCGGCGACAAGGTTCTGTATTTTGAGGATTTCTCGCAGGATAACCTCGGGGATTTCCCCGCCCTCTGGGCAGGCAATGGCAGCGGCGAAGTGAAGACCATAAACATTGCGGAAGGAAAGTGGTTCCATATGAACGGCGAAGATGCCGCCTACTGCTACACCAGGGCTATTGACCTTCCGAAAAATTTTATCATGGAGTTCGACCTCATCCCCGACGATGAATATGGCGAAGGGATGGTCCTGATATTCTACCAGGAAACGGAATACAGGGAATTCACCGATGACCTTTTCCCGGGCGAAAGGGGGCTGCAGATCACCATGGGCAGCGAGTTGTGGCAAACGAAGGGTTACGACATCAACAAGGATGAGTGGCTTGAGGGGCAGGGAAGTAAGGCAACGGTCGACAAGCTAAAAGTGAACCATGTGATCATCTGGGTGCAGGGCCGCCGGGTACGCATTTACCACAAGGGTGAAAAAGCCCTCGACATGGCCACGAACATCTACGCAGGAACCGAATTCAACCGGTTCATGTTCTCGGGATGGGACAGGTACAGCTGGCCGTTCATCAGTAACATCAAGATCACGACGGCTGCGCCCGATACCCGCAGCAAGCTGGTTACCGAAGGCAAACTGGTTACTTACGGCATCTATTTCGACTCCGGCAAGGATGTGGTAAAGCCCGAATCGTTCGGGACGCTCAGGGATATCGCAAATGTGCTGAAAGAAAATCCCGATATCCGGGTCATGATCACGGGCCATACCGACAGCGACGGCAATGATGACATGAACCTCGACCTCTCGAAACGGAGGGCTGCCAATGTGAAGGCCTACCTGGTTAAGGAATTTAGTATCGACGCCGGGAGGATGGAGACCGATGGCAAGGGCGAGAGCGAACCCATCGAAAACAACGGCACGCCCGAAGGCAAGGCAAAGAACCGCAGGGTGGAGTTTGTCAAACTTTAGCATATCGCATTGCCGGACATGACGACCGGTGAATGACGGGCCGCAGGGATCGCAGCATCCCGGGCTGGCTTCTTGACCATCCTTGATGTGATACAATACCGGCCTAAGGTTTGGCCTTCCGAAAAATTTTCCTTATATTTGCTTATCCCCGGGAAAGGATCATTTTATTGTGATCATCATTCAGGTTTGGGTCGATGCAGAAGTTGTCTTTATTCGAAAAATTTATTCATCATAGAATCATAAAAGACCATGAAAGAAAAAAGTATCCAGTTATTGAACAAGGCTGTAGCCGATGAGTTGACAGCCGTGCACCAGTACATGTATTTCCATTTCCACTGCGATGACCAGGGTTACGACCTGCTGGCGAACCTGTTCAAGCGGACGGCCATCGAAGAGATGATCCATATTGAACGACTTGCCGAGCGTATCCTCTTCCTCAAGGGGGAAGTGGAAATGAAAGCATCAGAGGATGTAAAGAAAATCCACGACGTGAAAGCCATGCTCGATATGGCCGTCGACATGGAAACCTCCAGTGCCAACGATTACAACCAATGGGCCAACGAATGTTCGGCCAATGCCGACAATGCCTCAAAGAAACTTTTCGAGACTCTGGTAGATGACGAGGAGCGCCATTTCGACCAGTATGATATCGAGATGGACAACCTCAAGCGCTTCGGCGACAACTACCTGGCATTGCAGTCAATTGAAAGAAGCAAGAACCAGGGGGCAAAGAACGCTGCCGAATAGTCCCTTTCCGGCTTTCGGCAGCAATATTATTGTTGTGAAAAGAAAAATAAAGTCTCATACCTGGCAGGAATTGACGAGCTTCGGCATTGATTTTTTATCTTTACCCCATAATAATACCTGTTAGGATGAAAAGACTTACCCCCTTTCTCGTTAAAGCATTCTTTTTCTGCATTTTAACTCAGACAACCCTGTTGCTGAATGCGCAGCAGGCCGAAAAGGCCGTGCCTGTTTTCAAGGACGGTGAAGCCCAGGTGGTGCCGGCTTTTGAAGATGCCACCAAATGGATCCGCCACGACCTCTGGGTAGAGACGGAGTTCGATACCGACGGCGACGGCCTTCCCGATCGCATGCATGTGGCCGTGACCAGACCCGAACAGACTGAGACGGAAGGGCTGAAGCTGCCTGTGATTTATGAATCGAGCCCTTATTTTGCCGGTGTGGCATCAGGCTCTCTGGAATATTTCTGGGATGTGCGCCACGAGGTTGGCACAGTGCCACCCGAGCGTACCCATCCCCCTGAGATCAAGCGCTGGGGCGAACGGCCCATCATCTCCAATTCACAGATCGACACCTGGGTGCCGAGGGGATACGTTGTGGTACATTCCTCCTCGCCGGGCACAGGCCTGTCCGACGGGTCGCCCCCTGTTGGAGGCGACGATGAAGCGCTGGCCCCCAAGGCGGTGATCGACTGGCTGTGCGGCCGTGCCAGAGGCTTCACCGAACGCACCGGCGGTGAGGAGGTGAAAGCTTACTGGTCGACCGGCAAAGTGGGCATGACCGGCACATCATACAACGGCACCATCCCGGTTGCCGCAGCTACTACGGGTGTTGAAGGGCTTGAAGCCATCATCCCCATCGCCCCCGGAACCTCCTATTACCATTACTACCGTTCCAACGGGCTGGTGCAGTCGCCCGGAGGCTGGAGGGGCGAAGATATCGATGTACTCTATGATTTCATCCATAGCGGGGAAGAATCGAAACGTGCTTACGGCAACACCGTGGTGAGGGACGGCGAGATGGCTGCCGGCATGGACAGGGTGACCGGCGACCCCAACGAATTCTGGGAAGGGCGCGATTACCTCAACGATATGGAACCTTTCAGGGCTGCGCTGTTCATGTCGCACGGTTTCAACGACTGGAACGTGATGCCCGAGCACAGCTACCGCGTCTACAAGGCAGCAAAGGAAAAAGGTGTGCCTGTAATGATCTATTATCATCAGGGAGGCCATGGCGGCCCGCCACCGCTCAGCATGATGAATCGTTGGTTTACCCGTTACCTGCACGGCGTGGAGAACGGAGTGGAAAATGACCCTGCAGCCTGGATCGTGAGGGAGGATGACAAAAGCTCCGACCCCACCCCTTATGCTGATTACCCAAACCCCAAGGCGGAACCGGTAACCCTATTCCTTACTGCCGGAGCGCCGGAACGCGGAGAGCTGGTCACCACACCCCTTCCCGGCCAGGGGATGGAGACCCTTGTCGATAACTTTTCCTTTTCAGGTGAGACGCTGGCCAGGGCAGAGATCACCAACCACAGGCTGCTCTATGTAACGCCCGTGCTGGAAGAAGATGTTCACATTTCAGGGATCCCGGAGATCACCATCAGGCTGGCCAGCAGCAAGCCGGCAGCCAACCTCTCGGTGTACCTGGTCTCCCTGCCATGGACAGAAGGCAGGAAGCCAAAGATAACCGACAACCTTATCACGCGGGCCTGGGCCGACCCCCAGAACTACAGGTCGCTGAAAGAAAGCGAACCCCTTCTGCCCGGGAAATTCTACACGATGAGCTTCCCGCTCCAGCCCGACGACCAGGTGATCCGTGCCGGACAACAGATCGGCCTCATGATCTTCTCCAGCGACAGGGAATTCACCCTTTGGCCTGACCCGGGAACGGAACTAACCGTCGACCTCGATGCCACCTCCGTCAGCATCCCGGTGGTGGGAGGGAAAGAAGCGTTTGAAAAGGCATTCGGGCAGGCAGAATAGCCCAAGGGCAGACAATGAACAGTAAATATTCAATATTCAATATAAAGTATACAATATACATGCCCGGCACCCTGTACCCAGTACCCTGTACCCAGTACCCAGCACCCAATACCAATTAACCCCAACCCCATGAAAAACACATCCTTACTTTTAATCAGCATCGCCATCATGATGACCATCAGCTCATGTTGTAATCAGCAGGATAAGATCGATTATCCTGTAACCCAAAAAGTCGACCAAACTGACGACTATTTCGGCGTACAGGTTGCCGACCCCTATCGCTGGCTCGAAGACGACAACTCGGAAGAAACCGCCGAATGGGTGAAGGCCCAGAATGCCGTTACCAATGCTTACCTGCAAAACATCCCTTTCAGGCAGAAGATCGTCGACCGCCTGACGGAAATATGGAACTATCCGAGGTATCGCACC
>CAZHYA010000070.1:6985-9629 GCA_964536525.1 uncultured Bacteroidales bacterium
AAGGCGATAAATACTACTTCCGGAAAAACGACGGCCTTCAGAACCAGGATGTGCTGTATGTGATGACCGGCGAGGATGGGGAACCCGAAGTGCTGCTCGATCCCAACACCCTTTCCGATGACGGCACGGTCGCACTGAGCAGCTGGGAGATATCGAAGGACGGGAAATACCTTGGTTACCTCATCGCACGGGCAGGGAGCGACTGGCAGGAAATCTTCGTGATGGACCTGGACACGCGCGAAACCCTTGCCGACCACGTGAGGTGGGTAAAATTCTCGGGGATCAGCTGGAAGGGTAACGGCTTTTTCTACAGCAGCTACGACCCGCCTGCTGAGGGTGAAGAGCTCAGCAATGTTAATGAAAACCACAAGGTATATTATCATGAGGTAGGCACCTCACAGGATCAGGACATCCTCATTTACGAAAACCGTGAATATCCGAGAAGGAATTATTATTCAGGGACGACAGAAGATGAACGCTTCCTGCTCATGTACGAAGTCGAATCCACAAGTGGCAATGCTTTATATTTCAGCGACCTGGGAAGCAAGCACACGGAGTTTGTCAAAATTGCCGACGGCTTTGAATACTACTACGGCGTGATCGGCAATATCGATGACCACCTGTTGTTTAGGACCAACGAAGGAGCACCGAAGGGGATGGTGTATATGGTCGACACCAAGGATCCCGATGCTAACCGTACAACCGTCATCCCTGAGAAGGAAGAAGTGCTTCAGTCAATATCGATCATCGGTGGCAAGCTGGTTACCGAATACATGGTCGATGCCTCCTCGAAGGTCTATATCCATGACCTCGGCGGAACACAGGAAGCCTTGCTTGAACTGCCCTGCATTGGTTCGTTCGGTGGCCTGTCGGGCCGTTCCGACGACAACACGGCCTTCTATACCTTCACCTCATTTACCTACCCGTCCACGGTATTCAAACTCGACATCAGCGAGAACAGTAGTGAAGTGTTCTTCGATGCCGGCATCGACTTTGATGCCGAAGCCTACGAAACCAAACAGTTGTTCTACACCAGCAAGGATGGCACAAAGGTGCCCATGTTTATCGTGCACAGGAAAGGCCTTGAGCTTGACGGGAACAACCCGACGCTGCTCTATGGCTACGGTGGCTTCAATGTGAGCCTAACACCTTTCTTCAGCACCAGCAACCTGATCCTGCTCGAGAACGGAGGGGTTTATGCACTCGCAAATATCCGCGGGGGCGGCGAATACGGTGAAGAATGGCATGATGCAGGAACAAAGCTGCAAAAGCAAAATGTGTTCGACGATTTTATTGCTGCAGGAGAATACCTCATCGGGCAGGGCTATACTTCGAATGAAAAGCTGGCCATCATGGGTGGATCCAATGGCGGGCTGCTGGTGGGCGCCTGCATGACCCAGCGGCCGGACCTTTTCAGGGTGGCATTCCCACAGGTGGGCGTGCTCGACATGCTCAGGTACCATAAGTTCACCATCGGATGGGCCTGGGCCACTGACTACGGCACCAGCGAAGACGACAGCACCATGTTCAGCTACCTGCTGGGGTATTCACCCCTGCATAATATCAGGAGCGGGGTTGATTATCCTGCAACCCTCGTATTCACGGCCGACCACGACGACCGGGTGGTGCCTGCCCATTCCTTCAAGTTCATCGCCACGTTGCAGGAGAAAAACACCGGCCCCAACCCGGTGCTGATCAGGATCGAAAGCAAGGCCGGCCACGGAGCCGGGACACCGGTATCCAAGATCATCGAAGAAGTGGCCGACCAGTGGTCGTTCATGTTCTACAACATGGATGTGGACCCGGGATATTAGATATGGAAAATGGAAAATGGGAGATGGAAGAAGGAAGAAGGAAAAAGGGATGCGGGATACCAGATACCAGATACCAGATATCAGAAGCTAGAAGCCAGAGGCCAGAAGCCATGCACGACCCATCATACCTGCTCGGGAAACTGGATATCAAAACGCCCCTTGTGGGTGTATACGATGCACCGGGGGATACTGATTTCGGAGAAACCATCCAGCCCGGAAAGGACAGGCATACCTGCTTTTTTGCATTTTACAAGTCGTGGACCAAAGGCAAAACTTCGCGGCTGTCTGCTGATAATTACGGCTGTGGCGGCTGCGGCAGCTGGATGTTTTCAGAACGTACCAGGGGGAGGAAAGAGTATATCGAATTCCTTGTGGATGATGAAGGGCTGAAGGCGAACCATGGGCTCATGGATGCATGGCTCGACGTGGTGACACCATACAGGGCGGAACACGGTTTCCTGTTCATCGGTCCCCTCAGAGATGATCACCGGCAATACCTGAAATCGGTTACGTTTTTCGTGAACCCCGATCAGCTCAGCGCCCTGATGATCGGGGCGCAATACCATCACATGGCCGGGGAACCGGAGCCCGTGCTGGCACCCTTCGGTTCGGGCTGTATGCAGATGCTCCCCCATTTCCGGGACCTCAACGTTCCACAAGCCATCATCGGCGCTACCGACATGGCCATGCGAAAGTACCTTCCACGAGATATCCTGGCCTTTACCGCGACATTGCCTATGTTCGAAAGGCTGTGCCGGATTGGAAAGGAGAGCTTCCTGGAAAAACCATTTCTTTCGGCCTTAAAGAAAGCCAGAAAAGGAAACCTCTGA
>CAZHYA010000071.1:0-1344 GCA_964536525.1 uncultured Bacteroidales bacterium
ATTCTCCTCCGAATGAAAATACAACGGCGAAGATTGCAGTGAGTGTGGTGATGAAGGCTTTTTTCATGTTTCTGTAGACTTTGTTAGCGAGTACCTTATAAATTTTTCAGGTGCAAAGGTACGATGATTTTAGTTAGTTATCAAGTGATTAAGAATATTACGTGGTCCATTTAGGTAGTTTCCACAAGGCTGCCGGTAAAAGAATGAAGCCGGCATCATAGCCGGCTTCAGATTTTATTTCAGCGCGTATTACTTACTGATCAGCAGTTTCTGCACGAGTGTTCCTTTTGCATGCATGACTTTCACGAGGTACATGCCCTGTGGTTGTCCGTCAAGGCTGATGCGGCTGCTGAAGCCTTTACGGGCATCGATGCCTTCTTTCCCGTAAACCAGCGTGCCGTGCAGGTCGTAAATGCTGATGCTTGCCTGTCCGAGGTTTTCTCCCCTGATCTCAACGGTGATCTCGTCACTGGCGGGGTTCGGGAAGATGGCCATTTGCCCTTCCTCCTGATATTCTTCAACGGAAGTGAAATTATCAACCATTACTTCGAACGTTTCCGAGTATTCACCCTCTCCACAGGTATTCATGGCCCTGACCCTGATGTTGGCGGTACCAAGGAATTCGGGATTCCAGGTGATGGTGCCTGTGGTGCCAATTCCATCAAAATTGCCTGCGTTCTCAGGCTCGACACCCCATTCATAATAATCGGCAAATTCAACTGCTTCGGTGGTATATTCCGAGGATGTGACATAGTAAAGGTTCACAAAATCGGGTCCCTCAGGTTGCCCTGCCATGCCGGGTTCCGTTCGGAAGCTCAGGAGCATGTTATCGACGGCAGTCTGCATTTCCTCATCGGTGGCTTCCAGGGTCAGGGTAACCCAACCGTTGTTCAGGTCTTCTGTGCTGGGAGTATACAAGGGGTCGAGGATAGTGGCATCGTCAAATGTGCCTGTTCCGGAGGTCGACCAAAGCACGGATTCATATGCCGTTGCCTGGCCGTCGCACTGGTAGTCCTCACCTGCACAGATCAAGGCATCGTGTCCTGCAAAAGCGGTCAGGGTTTCCAGAGGTGGGAACTCGATAAAATCAATCCACGCGCAATCGTCGCCGGCCGATATGGTTCCATTCTTTTCATAGATCCACTTGAACGTATGGACGCCTTCAGTGACAAAGAACCTGGCCAGGATCCAGCCTGCGCCAATGCCCGAATATTCCTGCTTGAGGCTGTTGTATTTAAGGGTGTTTGTGATTTCACGATTACAGATTTTTTTGTCGAACCAGGCGGTCCTTGACCTGTAAATTGCTGCAACAAACGAGAAGGAGGTGGGAATACCGTTGAGCAC
>CAZHYA010000071.1:1354-9568 GCA_964536525.1 uncultured Bacteroidales bacterium
GTCGACATAGAATTTAAGTTTGTCGGAAACCTCGGTGGAGGTCTTCACATAGAAAAAGATGGTATCGGCAAACATCACCGTTGTCGTGAGCTTCAGTTCGGATGTCTGGTTGTCGCTGATATCGCCGCTCCGGGCATGATAGCTTCCTTCATACGCATAGAACGGGCTGATGGTCCAGTTGTGGTTGCCGCTGTGCTGCCATTCAAAGGTGTTGAAACTGTTCGACTCCCAGTCTTCCACAATGATACCGATTTTCCTCGTAAAGTCGAGCGTTTCGGTGAAGGGATCGGATACAAGTTCATAGCTGAAATCGGCATAGAAAATACCATTGGGAGCTGTGGCTTCCACTTCAACCTCAAATTCGGCCCATTTATATCCCAGCAATCCCAGGGTTCCCAGTGTGTCAACATTATTGCTGAAGATCAGGTATGGGCTGGTGGATTCGAGATAGGCCAAACCGTTTTCTGCCGGGCAATGGCCCAGGTTGTTGTTCTTAACCTTGATGGTGACCGTTTCGCCCGGATCAAGCCGTCCGTTGCCGTTTCCGGTGGCATCATCGATCACCACCTCCACAATGTTGATGATGGGGGCGCTGAGCACCAGCTCGAAGGTGGTATTCCATTCCCCTTTCGAATCATCATTGATCACCATCTGTATCTCGGCCACATGTTCGTCAGGCACCCAATCGGCTACCTGGATGGAGAAGGCGCTGTCGGCTGTCCCTAATGCATTCCCAGGGATGTTGCCCCATTCGCCTTCATTGTCGACGATGGTAATGTATGGGTCGGTGGAACTGATGGTGGCTGTGACGTTTTGTGCCTCGTCGATGCCGATGTTCTCGAGAGTGACATCAAGGCTCACAAACTCCATGAAGTCGGCCCAGCCGTTGTTGTTGCCGGTCTGGTCGTCAACATCCACGTCGTTGAGCAACAAGTAGGATCCCTGTTGGGGGATGATGGGGATATCGGTGATGTACGGGATGTAGTTGTGGGCCGAAACCACGATGGTGGCCGTGCCCGGATTCTGAACGGGACCGCCGAAATCGATCGTCACTTCTCCGTTGGCATCAGTAAACCCGACAGCATACAACGAAAGGTCTTCGTCGGTGATGCATACCCTGGCACCTTCTACCGGGTTGCCATCGCTTTCAACCGTTACGGCAAACTCCGTAAATCCTAAGAACAGGGTAGGCATATGAGCCACATCGAGCTGTGCAGGCTGTAATGTCCAGGGCTCGAGCGAAGCATCACCGAGCCAGAGATAGGTGCGTACGTTCGAGCGCCCGATGGTCCCGTGCACGTTAAGCACGGTCACGTTGGCGTAATTCGTAACATAACCGATATTATAAATGCCCTGATGGAAAACGGCCTTATACATCTCTTTGTCGTAATCGTGGTTGGGGATGGTATAGGAAGGGATGATGGCCCCATTAATTGCTACAGCGGCCACAGGCGATTTCATAAAGGATTCGCAGAGGCAGTTGCCTGAATAGGCTACGATATCCATGTTGTCGCAGCAAACGTCGAACAGAACAAATAGCCTGTCCTCGTTGGTGAGCTGCTGGATGTGTGCATTGGTGAACGAACCGGTGGCTCCCCACTGCCAGAATTCGGTGGCGCTGCCATGCCCGCGGTAATTGAATATGCCGCAGGAGGTATTGTTCACGAAGTCGATGATGTCCTGGTTGCCTGCACCGGCGCCCCCGTAACATTCAGTGAATATGGGCGTCTGCAGGGCATAGCTGAAACTTTCAATTTCGTTCTTGCACTGGGTATACTTTGATGGATAGTTTTCCTTATGTGCCACCAGCAGGGTGTTCTCAGCCCAGTTGGTAGATGCATCCGGAGCCTGATAATGGGCCAGGGTCTTTTCGATCTGGAGTGCCAGTTCATCCAGGTTGTCATAGGTGAAACGACCTATGGCCAGGTCGGCATAATGGTCGTCGGGACCGTCGAGACAGGTGTACCAGGCATCGGAATAGGACGGGTCTTCTCCGGAAGGCGCCCACCAGAACATGGGCACGTCATCGGGCCCCCCGTTGTTGCCCCCGTTGGGGTATGCATCGCCGACCATGAGCACGTACTCAAGGCCGTCGCTGTCGTAAAGTTGGTCAATGTAGTCCTTGAAATGCTGGGGCGTGTTGAAGCCTGTTTCCATGGTTTTCACCTCTACCGGGAATCCCTGCCGGTTCTTCCAGTCGATAAAGGGCTGCAGCGTATTCACGGGGTTGGTGTTGGTGATGATGAGGTATTTGATGTCGTTCACATCCCGCGATTTTTCAACATTGTATCCCATCGATCCGAAATTGAGGATCTTGGCATCATACATGCGGTAGAAATAAGGGGGGATGGATTTGCTCCTGTTCAGGACCACTTCGGTGTCGGTACCATGGAAATCGACCCTGAGGCGCACTTTTGTCATCACTTCAAGCTGACGGCTGGCTGCCCTGTATTGGAAAGGACATACCACGAGCCCCGAGATTTTCACATCCCTCCAGATGCCGGGTTTGTTCATATTGGCGATCATATCGGGGAAGGGAATGTCCTGGGCATAGAAGCCCTCGTTAATGTCGAAACCGGTGTATTGGCCGTTCAGGATATCCTTCGAAGGCGTCTGGGAAGGATAGACCAGCATATCGCTAAGGGTGATGGATTCGGTTTCAATCACTTTCACTTTTACCAGTTTGTCGCCCGGAAGGGCAATGATCTCACCGATGACGGGGAGCTCAGGCAGCCCTGTTTCGTGCAGCGTCTGCCATGCTTCGAAGCGAAGCTGCTGGTAGGTGATCCCCTCGTGAACAACATTTTCAGCGTACATGCCGGGAACGTTGATGCTGATCACCAGCCCGTTCATGTCCTGTTCTTCGACCTGGACCACCGGGAACTGCGGATCTGAACCGTCGAAGGATATCCAGGTTTTTTGCGAATATGCACCCTGGGTCAGCAGAAGTGCCAGAATAATGAACAATGTGTTTAATCTTTTCATGATTGTGGTTTATTTGTTTAGCGGCCGTTAATTTTCGGGCCATGAAGATATATATAATCAAGAAATGTATGGCCTGTGAGGTAGCGGAAATATATCTAAGAACCTTTATTTATAATCATTACAGATAATAAGCAGTTTTACAGGCTGTAAACAGACTATATGATACAAAGATAATATAAAAACAGGCTGTTTCGAACGTGTGTTTGAAACAGCCTGCCAATAGCAGTCAACCCTTGTGGTTGGTAAAAAGTCCCCTGCGGTGTACTAGAATTTGAAAGTGGCTCCAAGGGTCAGGATCGAAACATTCCACCCAACCTCAGCAAAAGCGGCAAATGCGGGTGTGAAGAACCAACGGGCACCGGCGTAGGCACCTCCGTGGAAGCCACCTGTTTTACCATTGTATGTCGGTAAGTTGGATGGGTAGCCTGGTCCGTATGTAACTTTATTATTGCCGAAATAATACCCCAGGATGATTCCGGCATAGGGGTCAAATTTATCCATGAAAATAAAATGATAATTTCCCCTGACTGCGATCAGGAAATAATTCGTTTTTACGTCATATCCGTAAATACCATAAGAATAATCATATTTGGATCCGCCAAAACCCACGAGGCCGCCAACACCGACAACGCCCTTCAGGCTGCTGCCCATGGGCACTTCCACGATCCCGAGTTCATAAGAGGCAGAGATGGTGGGGAATCCCATTTTATAATATGCCCCTGTATACATCGTGTTGCCAAAACCGATGCCCACATTGATTGCCGATGACCCTTTGGCAAAAGGTTGACCCTGGCCGGAATCCTGGCTCCATGCTGTTGCCACTGCCATTGAGCAGGCAACTAAAACTACAATCGCTTTTTTCATTGCTACAATTTTTTTAGTTCGTAAATCTTATCCTGAAGTGCAAAGATAGGCAATTCAATCCCCATTGTTCAATAAACAAAGAAAAAAGAACTCGCATTGACTGCTTAAAAAAAGAGCCTTCCCGGAGAGGGGAGGCTCTAATTTTAATTAAGATGGCGTGGTTTTATTTTTGCAGTACGACCCTGCCGGTATAAACACCAAGGTCACTTTCCACCACCAGGAGGTAGATGCCTTCAGGTTCGGAGGATATGTCGACCACAGTGCTGTAGCTGCTATTGACTTTCATGTTTTGTTTTTCATAGATCACCCTTCCCATTGCGTTAAGGATGCGGAGGTTAACCTTGTCGACCGCACTGGTCGCCAGTTCAAGGGTGAAGGCGCCTTTACCGGGGTTCGGGTAAAGGGCCAGGCCCAGCGTCCTGGCGAGTTCGTCGATGCCGAATGAATTCTGCAGCGTAACGTTGGTTTCGTCTGAGAAATTACCTTCACCACAGTCGTTGGTGCCTTTAACCCTGATCACGGCCGGTCCTGTGTATGGATAGGCCCAGGTTACGGTACACGACATGCCGTCGGCAGTCATTGCCGTATAGGCGTCGGCAGGCGTTACTTCCCAGGTGTAGTCGTCGGCATTGGTAGCTCCTGTTGTGTTGTAGACTGAGGTTTGTGTTTCATCGGTATTAACTGTAGCGGGCCCGTCGGGTGTTGCAGCTTTTCCGGGAACCGGCATGATATCCACCTGTGCGGATCCCGCTCCTGCGTTAAGGCAACCGGCAGCATCTTCCACTGAAGTGATCGTATAGGTTGTACTCACCAGGGGTGCAACGCTGAATACCCATGGCGAGCTGCTTGCCGTATAACTTTCATTATCGATCACCAGCGACCAGGGGGCCAGGCCGGTGAGTTCCACGCTAAGGTTGGCTCCTTCTCCCTGGCAAACGGTCTCATATCCCGAGATGGTGGCCGTAGGTGCTTCAAGCACCATGACAACAAGCGAGTCAGATACCGGGCCTACGCCGGTATTGTTCATACCACATACCCTGACATAGGCGGGGCCGTAATAATCGACCGACCAGACGATGGTCACCGCCGTGTCGGAACCGTTTACTGCACCTGCATGTTCAGGTTCTATGGTCCAGTAGTAGAAGTCGGCTCCCTGCACTTCATTGGTATGGTATGGGATTTCCCCGCTGTTGGGGCATACCTCTTCGGCCCCGGCAGGCGTATTGGGTGCCGTGGTTACCTTTCTCAGGCCAAAGAAGCTGAGGTATTCCTCCATCAGCTTGACCCTGGTGGAAATGCCGCTTCCGTTGGCCAGCCCGCCAAACTCGAACGAACAGCCGATGGTCTTGTAATCTTCGGCATCGTAAGCCACACCGGCATAATATACCGGGAAATTGTTCTCGAAAATGTTGAATGCCGGTGAAATAGCTGCAATACGGTCCATATAGTTGTTGTCGCCGCCATAGCTGAAGTTCATCCCTTCGGTAAAAGTGCCTGCGAGACCCTCCAGGACATCCGTATCTCCGTCGCCATCGCCGATCTTGTTGCTGTTGAACCGGCGTGGGATTATCGTCATACCAGGTGTCGCCTCCCTCCATGTAAAGGTTTCCGCCGGAATTGAGATAATCCGCAAGGTCCTGACCCTGCGATTGCGACAAGACAGTGTTGTAGCTGTAAATGCCCAGGCAGACAAAAATGTTCGAGTACATGCTCAGGTCGCCAGGCCAGGTGTTGGTATATTCAACCCCAATGCCAAGTTCTTCGATGGCGGCTTTGATGTACGGGCCGGAATTTCTCGGGATCCCGTCGAGGTCGATCACCAGTATGGGGATCTGTCCAACGGTAAGGCTGAACATGCCCTGTGCCGTGATCCCCAGCGATGCCGCAATATCGAAGGTGAAGTCAAGGCCGTAACCGGCCGGGGTGGTAATATCGGTGGTGATGGAATAACTCTGCACGCCTTCGGCTCCTGAAGCGATCTCGCCATAATCCATGGAGGCTGTATTGATGGTCAGGTAGGGATCGTTGCACAGCAGGTCTCCAAGCACTTCATAGGCATCGGCGGTACCGGTATTCCCCACTTTGATATTCAGGTTGGCGGTCTCGCCAGGATCCAGGCGGCCGTTGGCATTGCCCGCTGCATCGTCGATCACCACTTCAACGAATCCGAGGCTGGGTGCGTGCCCCTTCAGGAAGAAGGTACTCTCCCAGCTGTCCGTACCATCGGTGGCTTCCACCTCGCAGAACACCGTATGCAGGTCGGGAATATCGCCGGCAACGTCGAAAGCAAAACCGTCGTCAACCAGCTTGGTCCCACCGGCAGGAACTGTGCCATAGCTGGCCTGGGAAGTGGTCATGGTGATGTAGCTGTCGGAAGTGCTTAAGGTGATATCGATATTTTCACCGTCATCCGAACCAACGTTCTTCACTTCAAGGCTCAGCAGGATCGACTCGCCATAATCCATCATCCCGTTATTGTTCCCTGCAGCATCGTTGATGGTTACATCGTTCTGAACGATATAGGGTCCGTCGGGCGGGATTACCTCCACCTGGGCGTGATAGCGGTAGTAGTTCGTCTTGGTTACAACAACATCCACAATCGTAGGCGGAACCTGCGGGATGATCGGGATGGATATCTGGCTGCCGGTGGCCATGCCGGTACCGATGATCTCACCGTCGACACTGAGGGCCACAAAAGCGCCATCATTGGCCGTGATGTTAAACTGGCCGAGGCCGGCAAGGATCACGTTATCGTGACTTATCGTAAGATCCTGCGGCACCTCCGAATAGAGTGTGCTGAAGGCACAGCCATGATGATGGAAGAGATGATAGGTCACTTCCTTGTTGGAAGTATTGTATGGCCAGCTCGACTGTTTGAGGAAATATTTTCCTGCGGCATTACCGAATGCCGGGAGCAGGCCGCGGGGGGTGGGCTCCGTCTGGTAATCGGGCATGAAGTCGGGCCACATGTTGTCGAACAGCCCCCATACGTAGGTGTCGTTAACAAAAGAATAGGAAACTTCCGAAGCTGCGATCAGCCCCAGCGCACCCGAATTCTCACCGTTGTAAGTGTAACGGTGGAATTTTTCTGTAAAACACTCGCTGCTCCAGTTGTATTTACCGGTGAGGCAGTTGATGGAGAAGACGAATACGAGGTCAGTATTGGTCAAGCCGTTGATGTCGCTGTTCCCGTAGTCGGGCTCTCCCCAGCCGGTCTCGCCGCCATGGTCGCGGTGCTGAAGTATGAAAGCCCCGTTGTTAATGGCGTTATTGACCATGCTGGCATTGCCGCCCGACCAGCCGCCGAGTTCTGCCGGGGTGGCAGGGATATAACCAAGTCCGTCGGGCCCGAAGTAATCAACAACCGTTTCAGTGTTGGTGGCCGTTGACCATACCGATCCCGGACTTCCGGAATAGATGGCGTTGATGCGCACAGGGTCCTTGGCATGTACGGTCTTGAAATATCCGCCAACGGTTTCTGAGCAGATCTGGAACCACCTTTCGGTTTGCCACCCCAAAGCTGTGATGGGGTGGTTGTAAAAATCGGGGTTGGTCGGCGGGTCGGTTTCATAATTGATCACCTTGGTGATCATCGTTTCCAGGTGTGTTTCATTCTGGGCGGTCATGCGGGCGAAAACCACATCGGGCATGTCGTTGTTGGTCACGTCGGCAAAGATGTTGTCGGAAACGCAGTATCCATCCCAGATAGGCGATACCACGGTGCTGCCGCTCACGCCATAATCACCCAGGAGCAATACGGCCACCGGCGGGACGGTCCAGTTGGCATAGGCGTCGTCGATGAAGTTTTCGATGGCTGTGGCCGTGTTGCCACCCACATCGGTGGTGGTAAGCACACCCGTGCGGATGCCCTGCATATTCCTGAACAGTGACAGTTCTTCGGCCCAGGAGATGAAGGTGGGATCGTCCGGACAAATGATCAGGTATTCATAATCGAGGCTGCCTGATTCGGGCGAATGTTTCGGGTATTCTGCCACCGGCAGGCTGCCGAAATTGATCATCATGTCGCTTAGGATGGGGTCGAACCAACGGCTGCGCAGGCGGTCATCGCCAAAGGTGCCGTTGCCCCCTTCAAATGAAACCTCCACCTTAAGATCGCGGTAAACGATTAGTTCTTTCTTTACCGGGTTGTACTGGAAGGGCGTGATGCCGAGGATCACGGTTTCCATCCCCCTGATGTTCGTCAATTCCGAAAGACTGACAGGGTTGGCCGGATAGTAGGCATCGCGCGAATAGATCTTCATGTTCTTTTCGTAGTGCAGGGGCCCTTCGTCGGTCACCTTGGGGATGCGTGGCGACGGTGCAATGTTGACGTTCTTGTAGATTTCCGTGCGCTGGGATGTAACC
>CAZHYA010000072.1:0-9562 GCA_964536525.1 uncultured Bacteroidales bacterium
ATTGTTTTTTTTTCAGTTATGATCGTTGCCGAAGGGCAGGACAGGATCATTACATATGATGGCGAAACCATCGAAGCCATCATCGTCGATATCGCCCCCGGGGTGGTGAAATACAGAAAATATGACCAACCGCAGGGCCCTGTTTTTTCTGTGGCCCTCAGCCAGGTGGAGAAAGTGGTTTACGAACAGGGGAAGACGGTGGTTTTTTCCAGGCCTGAGCAGGCAAAAATACAGCCCGGCCCTGGCGATCGCACCGTGCCGCAGAAGCCGTCGCCGGTCTTCGGCTGGCATATCGGGTTTGGCGCCAGCAACCTGTATGGCGATATCAGCGGCAACAACATCCAGCTGGCCTCAGCCATCGGGGTGTCTTTTGCACTTCCTTTGGGGAACAACAATTTCCTGATGGCGGAGGCCGACGTCCTCTCGCTGGGTTGCCGCTTCGACAACATGGATATCACGCTAAACGACGGCACCAGGCTGGTGATCACCGAAGCCAATGAAGATCTTGGTTATATCAGCCTTTTCATTGCCGACCGTTACTTTCTGAACCGGGGCCGCAACTTCTTTATCGAAGGAGGCCTTTACGGCTCATTCCTGATCAGTGCCACCAGCAGCGGCAATGCAGAGATCACCGACACCGCAGGCATCATCATCAGCGGAGCCTTCGACGACGATTTGCTCTATTTTTACAAGACCTACGACTTTGGCCTGGCAGCAGGCCTGGGGGGCAGGATACCCCTCGATAAGAAGGGCAAGTGGCACCTCACCGCTCTGGCCAGGTTCAGCTATGGGCTGACGAACATCGCCGATGTCGGGCTCCCGGGAGTCGAAGGCTACCGTGAGTCAAACATCTTCGGGCTCATATTCGTGGGGGTCGACATCCCGACAAGACCATCGCAGTGAAATAATTATTAATTTCGCAGGTCTATTCCACTGCGTGTTCAGCATGCAGCATTAATATCGTCAACTATGTTCAGAACACATACATGCGGGGAGTTGAGACCGGAAAACATCAACAACCGGGTGAGCCTGAGCGGATGGGTACAGCGGGTCAGGGACAAGGGTGCCCTGATTTGGATCGACCTGCGCGACAGGTACGGTATCACACAACTGCTGGTAAAGGAAGAAGATGCCCCGGAAGCGCTGGTCGAACAGGTCAGGTCGCTGGGCAGGGAATATGTGGTGTCGGTCACGGGCACGGTGATCGAGCGCGAGTCGAAGAACCCCAACATCCCGACAGGCGACATCGAGATCAGGGTGGAGACCCTGGAGGTCCTCAACCCTTCGGCCGTGCCCCCGTTCACCATCGAAGACAAGACCGACGGTGGCGAAGAGCTGAGAATGAAATTCCGCTACCTCGACCTGCGCCGCAACATGCTCAGGAAGAACCTGGAACTGCGGCACCGCATGGCCATCGCCGTGAGGAACTACCTCGACGGTAAGGGCTTCCTGGAGATCGAGACCCCCTACCTGATCAAGTCGACCCCCGAAGGGGCGCGTGACTTCGTGGTCCCCTCGCGTATGAACCAGGGCGAATTCTATGCCCTGCCCCAGTCCCCGCAGACCTTCAAGCAGCTGCTGATGGTGGCCGGCTACGACAGGTATTACCAGCTGGTGAAGTGTTTCAGGGATGAGGACCTTCGTGCCGACCGGCAGCCCGAATTCACGCAGATCGACTGCGAGATGGCCTTCGTGCACCAGGACGATGTGCTCTCGACCTTCGAAGGTATGACCCGCCACCTGCTGAAGGCCATCAGGAGTGCGGAGGTGGATACGTTCCCGCGTATGACCTACGACGAGGCCATGCAGCGCTACGGCTCCGACAAGCCCGACATCAGGTTCGGGATGGAGTTCTTTGAGCTGAACGACCTGGCCAAAGGAAAAGGATTCAACGTGTTTGATAGCGCTGAGCTGGTGGCAGGCATCTGTGCCCCGGGCTGCGCGGAATATTCGCGCAAGCAGCTCGACGAGCTGACGGATTTTGTCAAAAAACCCCAGATCGGCGCCAAAGGGCTGGTGTACGTCAAATGTAATGAGGATGGGACCTTTAAGTCGTCGGTGGATAAGTTCTATACGGAAGAGGACCTCCGTGCCTGGGCTGAGCAGGCAGGTGCCACCAGCGGCGACCTGCTGCTGGTACTGTCGGGCGAGGCCCATGCCACGCGCAAGCAACTCAACGAGCTGCGGCTGGAGATGGGTAACAGGCTCGGACTGCGCAATCCTGCCGAGTTCAGGCCCCTGTGGGTAGTGGATTTTCCGCTGCTCGAATGGGATGAAGAAAGCAGCCGCTTCCATGCCATGCACCATCCGTTCACCTCGCCCAAGGCGGAAGACGTGGCCCTGCTCGACAGCGATCCCGCCAGGGTAAGGGCCAACGCCTACGACCTGGTGATCAACGGCGTGGAGATCGGCGGCGGGTCGATCAGGATCCATAACAAAGGCTTGCAGAAGAAGATGTTCAGCGTGCTGGGGTTCACGGATGAAGATGCCCAGGCACAGTTCGGCTTCCTGATGAACGCCTTCGAATACGGGGCGCCACCGCACGGCGGCATCGCCCTGGGCTTCGACAGACTGGTGGCGCTGTTTGGCGGACAGGACTCCATACGCGACTTCATCGCCTTCCCCAAAAACAATGCCGGTCGCGACATGATGATCGACTCCCCGTCAGTGATCTCTGTCGAACAGCTCGACGAGCTGGGCCTGCGTATCGAAATAAAGAAAGAAGATTAAAGATCAGTCGATCGTTTCCATGATGATCCGAGGGATGTCGGTATTGTCGACGCTTCCCGTGAACGCTTCACTGTTTAAGCCAATGCTGTATACCGGGACGCACACTCCCGTATGCGCCGAAGAGGTCCAGCCCATGCCGGCATGCTGCGACAGGGTCTCGCTGCAGAGGTAGGTCAGCATGTTGTAATCGCTGTACTCCCCTTCCTGGCTGAGGTCGAGGGCCATGAAAGCCTTTTCAAAGGCATCCCGCTCTTTTTCGCTCAACACGATGGGCGCCCCTTCGCCCCCAATGCCGTAATATTCCTCAGTAAGCTTCAGCATCATCTTGAAGCCTTTCTCATTGATATGGTTATCTTTCCTCCATTCGGCGGTCATCAGGTTGAACGCTTCGCCCGACATCTTCTGGTTTGCGAGCAGCGAATAATCGGTGTCGTATTCCATGAGGTTCGTGCCCAGGCCGAGCCCTCCCGTCTCATGGTCGGCCGTGACAATGATCAGGGTTTCGTCGGGGTGCTGCCGGTAAAATGCGATAGCCTCCTCCACGGCTTCCGACAAGTCGACCACCTCCTGCACCATCGCCCCCGGGGCGTTGGCGGGGCAGAGCCAGTCGATCTTGCCGCCCTCCACCATGATAAAGAAACCGTTTTCATTGTCGAGGTGTCGGATGGCTTTGCGTGTGATCTCGGCCAGGGTGACATAGTCGTCAGGCTGATCGATGGCATACATCATGGAGGCCCCGTCCGTCAGTGCGGGATTTACAAAGAGGACTCTCTCAGCTGAGGGTTCCAGGGCCCTGAAGGTGCCGGCATCATTGACATAATTGTAGCCGTTGGCCATGGCAAGCGCCATCACATCGGCCGTGTCGGCTCCGCTGATCCTCACCGGGTCGCGAAATCCGCCTCCACCGAAGAAATCAACATCGCTTTGCGCCAGGTCGAGGCCGATCTCATGGTACATGCCCCGGTTCTTCTGGTGGGCATAGAAAGCGGCCGGTGTAGCGTGGTCGAGCGACACGCTGCTGATAATGCCGACCTTCATATCCAATTTTTTCGCCTTCTCGGCGATGGTCTCCAGCGCCGAATCGCCAGCCACATCCATCGATATCCGTCCGATGGCGGTCTTGCTGCCGGTAGCCAGCGCCGTGCCGGCAGCGGCCGAACCGGTGATGAACCTTGTGGCTGCGTAAGTCGTACTCAGGCCCGTGTGGGGGAATTCCCTGAAGTTCAGGATCTGATAAGTGTTGGCGTTGAGGCTTCCGAGGTAAGCCTCCGTGGCGTTCACCTGGGCGACACCCATGCCGTCGCCGATGAACAGGAAGACATATTTTGCCTTTGGCGTTGCGGGCTGCTGCTGGCAGGCCGTAAGCAGGAAGAAAGAGATGGCGGCAATGCCGATGAAAAAGAACCTTGTTATTCTCATGACGCTTGTTTTGCTGATTGCTGATCCCAAAATTAGATAATTCCCGCGATCGTGGCATGAAAATGCCATTAATCAATCGTTAATTCCTTTTCGTAATTTTGTATCCATGCCGGATAGCAAAAAGATATTGCAGGAAATTGAAGTCATGTCGCCCGTGGGCTCCATGGAGTCGCTGATGGCCGCCATACAGGGAGGGGCCGGATCGGTGTATTTCGGCATTGGCAGACTGAACATGCGGTCGCGCTCGTCGAAGAACTTTACCATAGATGACCTGAAGGAGATCACACAGATATGCAGGGAACATGGCGTGCGCACCTATATCACCCTGAACACGGTGATCTACGATGAAGAACTCGAAGAGATGAAGAAGGTCGTTGAGGCGGCCAAAAAGTGCGGGGTGTCGGCCATCATCGCCTCCGACCATGCGGTGATCGCCTATGCGCGCTCCGCGGGCATGGAAGTGCATATGTCGACACAAACCAACATCACCAACATTGAAGCGGTAAGATTTTATTCGGCCTTCGCCGATGTGATGGTGACCGCCCGCGAACTGTCGCTCGACAAGGTGAAGGCCATCACCGCGGCCATCGAAAAGGAAAACATCATTGGTCCCGGCGGCGGGAAGGTGAAGATCGAGGTCTTCGTGCACGGGGCCCTGTGCATGGCCGTTTCGGGCAAATGCTACCTCAGCCTCGACAACATGAACTTTTCGGCCAACCGGGGCGAATGCATGCAGCTGTGCCGCAGGGGCTATCTCGTGAGCGACAAAGAGACCGGCATGGAGCTGGCGGTCGACCACGAATACATCATGTCGCCCAAAGACCTGAAGACCATTGATTTCCTCGACAAGATCCTCGATGCCGGGGTGAAGGTGCTGAAGATAGAAGGCAGGGGACGCTCGCCGGAGTATGTCAAGACGGTGACCCGCTGCTACAGGGAGGCCGTGGAAGCATACCTCGACGGGAGTTTCGGCAGTGAAAAGGTGAAACGTTGGAATGCGCAGTTGTCGAAGGTGTATAACAGGGGATTCTGGGACGGGTATTACCTGGGCCGGAAGCTGGGCGAATGGTCGGAAAGGTACGGATCACAGGCAAGCAGGAAGAAGATCTATGTCGGCAGGATCCTGAATTATTATGCAAAGATCGGCGTGGCCGAAGTGCTCATCGAAGCTACCGACCTCCACAAGGGCGATGAGATCTATATTATCGGCCCAACCACGGGGGTCTTCGAAGGCACGGCCGATGAGATCAGGGTGGATGAAAAGAACACCCTGCTGGCCAGGCAGGGAGAGGTCTGCTCCATCCCCGTACCTGATTTTCTGCGCAGGGCCGACAAATTATACAAGGTGGTTGAGAATGTGTAATAATCTCATTTTGAACAGGTAAGTGATCACCCGAAGGGGATGGCTGAAAAAAAATTAAAAAATTTTCGCTTTTCAGGGTTACCTTTTTGCTGTTTTGCGTATAAATAGACGAAACGGTTAACATTTAGGTTAATTTTTTCATTTTGATAATTTTTAAGATTTGGGTTTGGAGAGCGATTGGTCATCGCTCTCCTTTTTTACTATCATAGCCTAAAATATTCCGTCTTGTACAACCATAATTTCCATACCCATACCCAATATTGCGACGGAAGTGCCGCGCCTGAAGCGTATATTACCGCTGCCCTGGATGCCGGGCTTGCCTCACTGGGATTCTCGGGGCATGCCCCCGTCCCGTTTGACAATGGCTTTTCCATTCGCGGGCAGGATGATCTGCGGGCCTACTGCAGTGAAATAGCGTTTCTCAGGGAAAAATACCAGGGGCTGATCAATGTTTTCCTTGCCCTGGAAGCCGATTACATTCCGGGGGTCACCCGCGACTTCTCTGGTTTTTCAGAGGACTGCACGCTGGATTATGTGATCGGGTCGGTACACCTTGTCAGGAATCCAGAAGGGGAGCTGTGGTTCATCGACGGCCCCGAACGCGGACCCTGGACCACAGGGCTCGAAATGCTTTTCGGGGGGAATATCAGGGAAGGCGTGGGCAGTTATTTTCGCCAGATCAGCCAGATGATCGAAACACAGCACCCGGATGTGCTGGGGCACCTCGATAAGATCAAGATGCACAACCGGGGTGAATATTTCAGTGAGGATGAAGCATGGTACCTCGCCATGGTCAGGGAGAGCCTGTTGCTGGCCAGGGAGAACAATTGCATTGTGGAGGTCAACACCCGGGGTTTATACAAGAAACGCTGTAACGATTTTTTCCCGGGAACCGGGATCCTGCGCCAAATGTCAGAATTGAATATCCCCGTATGCATCAGCACCGATGCCCACCGGCCGGAAGAGGTGGGACTGATGCTCGGTGACGCAGCACAGGCGCTGCTGGCGGCAGGCTACCGCGAAGCATTCATATTTACTGAAAGCGGGTGGAAAGGGGTACCCCTTGATTAGATGCCGGCTGCTTCCTTCACCATGGCAACCCATGTTCTGATCCTTTCGTCCGACAACCCGGGCTGTTGGTCGTCGTCGAGGGCCAGGCCGATAAAATGATCGCCTTCAACGGATTTAGAGTCGGTATGCTCGTAGCCGTCAACCGGCCAGGAGCCCACGATCGTCGCGCCGGCGGCCAACAATTCATCGCGGATGATGGCCATGCCGTCGACGAAGTGTTCGGGATACAGCACCTGGTCGCCAAGGCCGTAGATCGCGGCGGTCTTTCCGCTCAGGTCGACCGATTTCAGGGCTTTGAAGAACTCATACCATTTGCTGGTGTGTGCATCCTCCCAGTTATCGGCACCAATGGTGGATCCCCCGAAAATGATCAGGTCGTACGACATCAACTGTTTGGCATCCAACTGTGAGATGGTGAATACATCGATGCTCCCGGTTTCGAAGAGGGCAGATATCTTGTTGGCCGTATTTTCAACATTTCCTTTTTTAGGCCAGTATACCAGTGCTGTCTTTTTCATGATGCAGGGGTTATTCGGTTATGATGATCAAAAAAACGTTGTCTGTCGGCAGCAAAATTACTGATTATTTCCTGAAGAAATCATTTTTCAGGTATATGCTGCAGATGCCTGCAATGGCATCGCTGATCTTGCGGTATTCCATGCTGCTGTGGGCAATGAACTTTTCGCTGCTATAATGATAGTTTTTCATGGCCGTTCTTGCTGTTTCTTTTGTGAAGATGGGAGGTTTGCCGGTAAAAAGGCTTTTCACCCTGAAGAAATTCACAGCCAGCATGGCCAGGGTCCTGTTCACCCTGATGTATGGGCGTTTCTTCCCAAACCCGTCGGCGACCATTCCCAGCACCTCCCTGTAGTGAAGGTTCTCTGCCGAGACGATGAACTTTTCGTTCCTGATCGTGCTATCCATCAGAAAAACCTGTGCTTTTGCGATATCCCTTGCGTCCACATAGCCGACTTTTCCCGGGGTATAGAAGGGCAAGCCTTTGAGGATGGTTTTGAAGATCTGCATGCTACCGTTGTTCAGGTCGGCAAGCCCGAGGATGAGCGAAGGCAGGATGACCACGGCATCGAGCCCCTCGGCCGTTCCCCGCCAGATCTCCCTCTCGCCGTTATATTTGCTGATGGCATAATGGCTGTTGCGCCGTGAGGTGACCCAGGCGGTGGATTCGTCGGTGATGCCATCCCGTCCGGCACTTCCCAGTGTCGCTATTGAGCTCAGGTGGCAGATCTTTTCAACTCCTTTTTCCAGGGCTGCATTCACCACGTTTGCCGTACCTTCAACATTTACCTTGTACATCATCTTCCGCTTCGCGGGATCGAAGGAAACGAGCGCTGCATTGTGATACACCCGCCCGACGCCTTCCATGGCATCTTCAAGGGAAGGGATGTCGAGCACATCGCCCTCCACCCATTCGATCATTGCGAATTGCCTGCCGGGGTCCTCCGCATAGGCCCTGAACACATGCTGCACGAAATCTGTGCTGCTGCCCTTCCTCAGCAGGGCACGAGGCCTTTTTCCCTGCGAGGTCAGTTCGAGGAGCAGGTGAGAACCTGCCAGTCCCGTACCTCCTGTTACCAGAATCATGGGTCAAAGATAAGGATAAGGTGGTGCCCGGGAGATATTTGAACGTAAGAAAAACCTGCAGCCCGGAGATCCACCTGTCGGCAGGCGCCGGTACTAAGGATCCGGGAAATGGACACGCAGCACATATTCGGCACTCACAGGCTTGCCCTCCCGTGTGGCCGGCAACCATTGGGGCATCGCTTCTATGGCTTCTTGCACTTCGCGGTCGCGGTCATCGCCGCCGCTGTGGAGGATGGCGATATCGCTGATCTTTCCCTTGCGGGAAACGGTGAATCCCACCTTCACGAAAACAGGGGAAGCGGTGTCGGCCGAAAGGGCGTAACGGATATGTCTTGACAGAAAGGCCTGCAGCGAATCGGCCCCGCCTGGGAATGCGGGTTGCGTAGTTACTGTGCTGCCATCCATAAAGGTCATTTCACTTTGCCTTGCGGATTTTTCCATGCTCCGGGCAGCCATGGCCGGTTCCGGCGCTTCCTCAGCTACACCGAACGACTCACGCTGTTCGGCTACGGCTACGCCGGCAACGACCATTTCCTCAGCATCTGCTTCAACAGCTTCCTGCACTGCCAACACATCAAGATCATGCTGTGCGGTGGTCACTGCTTCTTCCTTATCGTTATCCTGTGAAAGGCCTCGGCCGGTCCCTCCGGGGGCAGCAACCCCCCCCACCATCGATGATGTGGAGGGAACCTCTGCCGTTGTGCCAGCGCGTAAATCATCCATGGCCATGACGGAATCGATTAGCGTTCCTTTCCCGGTGATACCCTTCCCTGCCATAGGTTCGGCGATGAGCCCTTCGTCGGGGCGCGAAGTTTCGAGCATGGCCAGTTCCTGTCCTTCAGGAAAGAGGAAATGGAAATAGGCAATGAGGCCAAACAGCACAAGCAGTGAGGCTGCAGCGGGAATAACAAACTGCCTTAACGCAGGCATCCTCCCCTGGCCTCCTTCGCCTTCAGGGGTGTAATGGAATCTATCCCTCAGCCTGCGGTTGATCCCTGACGCCGTAGTGGCAACATCCACCTCCTCGCCCGACAAGCCGTATCCTTCCAGCGCCTCCCGGCAGAGCATGCAGCTGTCGAGATGTTCCCGTACCTTCTGCCGGTCAGCATCCGACAAAGTTCCCTTCAGGTAATGTTCGACGCCCAGGGGGCTCAGGCATCCTGAACTGTTAAACAGTTTGTCGTTATGCGGTTTAATGCTCATCATGGCATCATCTTTAGCTTCAGATTCCTTTTGCCGTTCTGAATGTGGCTTTTCACCTTGTTGAGGTCGTAACCGGTAATCAACGTGATCTCACGATACGACTTTTTATCGAAGTACATCAGCTCCAAACATTTTCGCTGCTCTTCCTTCAGCGACCCCAGTGCCTCATAGAGC
>CAZHYA010000073.1:0-9550 GCA_964536525.1 uncultured Bacteroidales bacterium
GGTGGCATATGTGTTATGAAAAATTGCTTACTGCGGCAGGATCACTGCATCGATCACATGGATCACGCCGTTGGTGCCCTGAACGTCGGTGGCCACTACATTGGCACTGCCGTTAAGGGTCACGCCCGACTGGCCGACTTCGATGTCGATCATGGCATCGGGGTTCAGGGTGGGCACCATGCCGCTGGTCACGTCGGCTGCGCGCACATTACCGCTTACCACATGGTAGAGCAGGATGGGGGTCAGCTGGTCGGCGGTGAGGTCGGCGATGCCGCCCACGCCAAGCTGGGTGAACAGGGCCTGGAAGGCTGCATTGGTCGGTGCAAACACCGTGAACGGGCCTTCGCCCTTGAGCGCATCGACCAGGCCGGCCTTCACGACGGCTTCAACAAGGATGCTGAAATTGCTGTTGTTGATGGCCATGTCGACCACGTCGGGCGGAAGCAGGACCTTGTCGATCACGTGGATCACGCCGTTCGAAGCTGCGATGTCGGTGGCGGTCACGTTTGCCGAACCGTTAAGCTGAACGCCTTTGCTCACATCGGCCAGCAACAGCACGCTGTTGTTACCCGGTGCGGTGGTGTTCAGGGTGGGGATGTACCCGCTGGTGACATCCGCTGCCATCACCTTGCCGCTGACCACGTGGTACAGCAGGATCGGGGTCAGCTGTTCGGCGGTGAGGGCGTCAATGCCGCTCACGCCCAGCTGGGCAAAAAGCATGTCGAAAGCGTCGTTCGTCGGGGCGAACACGGTCATCGGACCGTCGGCCTGCAGTGCATCAACAAGGCCTGCCTTGGTCACGGCAGCCACCAGGGTGCTGAACTGTGCATCGGATGCAGCTACCTCAACGATATTCGGCTGAGGGGTTGGCATGGGGGTCATGTCGTCATCATCGTCCTTATTGCATGAAGCAAGGACGACTACGGCTGCCATCATCAGGATGGCCGGCCGGGGGTTGAATTTAAATTTCAGTGTTTTCATGATGTTTCTTTTTTCGTGTTTGTTAATATTTAAATTGTAATTCTTTCGGTTTGTCTGATCGTTTCGGTTCGTCTGATTTATAAATGCCGGGGCAAACATGAAAACACGATGCCCCGGACATTTAAATGCTGACTAATTACAGCCACTCTTTGATTCCATTTTCTTGCTTTCGGGGAGCAGTACCCTGTCGATCACATGGATCACGCCATTGGTACCTTCCACGTCGGCGATCACTACTTTTGAAGTGTTATTGATGGTGACACCCGAACTGCCGGCATCCATATCGGGCCATGCCTGCTCGTAAAGGATCTTCACCTTGCCGCTCTTCACGTCGGCAGCCATCACCTTTCCGCTTACCACATGGTACAGCAGGATGGGGGTGAGTTGCTCGGCAGTAAGGTCTTTTACACCTGTCACGCCAAGGTCTTTAAAAAGCATCTCAAAGGCATCGTTGGTCGGTGCGAAAACCGTGTAAGGGCCTTCGGCGCTCAGGGCTTCCACCAGGCCGGCCTTACTGACAGCCTCCACAAGGATGCTGAAACGCTCGTCGGCCACGGCGATCTCCACTACATTCTTGGTAGGGGTGCCTTTGCTACTCTTGTCATTTGCATAAAGATTGAGGTTCATTCCGGCAAAAATTGCGAGGATGAACAAACTGACGGATAATTTTTTCGTTGTTTTCATGGTTCACAGTGTTAAGTTAATTATTGATTTCCTGTGAATGAAACAACGGCCGAAGGCTTTTTGTTTAACGAATATAAAAAATAATTAAACAAAAATCGTCAATCAAATTAAATATAATTGATAATGAGGGCGATATGAGTTTTATCGAAACCGGGAATTAACAAATGATTAACAAGCACGCTGCCGCGTGTATCCCGGGAAAGGCATGCGGGAAGCCTCAAAAGTCTTTGTGAAACATAGTGTTGCCCTTTGTGGTCTTCTTGGTTTTTAAGAAACAGGCCATCAACCGGAGCGCATCCCTGATCCTCTGCAATAACAATAGCCTGGAACGGCAGGGAATATCCTTTCCGCCGAAAGCATTCAAGATCATCGGGATTTAGTACCTGATGATCCGGGCAATAGAAACACCCTGGCCCTGACTTAATACCACAAAATACAAACCTGACCCGACGGGATGGCCGCTGTCGTCCTGCCCGTCCCAACGGATGAGATTACTGCCTGGCTGCAATATCAGGTTCGGGAATACGCGTACAGGCATTCCCCTGCTGTCGACGATCTTCAGCGTGCCGACCGAAACGCCTGCCCTCTCCACAAGGATCTGCATTTCGCCGTGGGAGGGGTTGGGGAACACGTGGATGCTGCCCTGGCCGGCTCCCGGCTCATCACGGAGCCCGGTGATGTCGATCACGAAGATGAGGGTATGGCTGGCTGAGTCGAGGACATCTTCCGCGTATACGGCTTCCAGGCTTTCGTACCACGCCCAGCCCTGGTAAGGCCCGTAGGGAAGGTTCTCAAAAATGATGGAGTCGTTGGTGATGGTCCCCGTATAGGTGCCTTCCGGCCCGGTGATCTCCACCGCCACACCGTTCAGCGGATTGCCTGCAATGTCGAAGGCCTTGCTGACCAGGTCGGCGCGGTTGATCATCAGGGCCAGGTCGATGTCTTCCGTGGTGGTGCCTGCCTGAACTTCAACCCCGGTGATGCTGTCGCTCAAGGCATAGGGATGGCTGGCAATCACGGTGTAGGTCCCTGCGTCGACGGCCAGGTGGTAAAAACCGTCCTGTGCGGGATGGTCCATCTGGTCCCCGGCCCAAACCTCGGCCAGGGTCAAATCGCCGGTGCCGTTATACAGGCTTACATAGCCTTCGATATAACCGGTGTTGGGTGCCAGGTAAAGGAAGAAATCCACATCGGTGGTCACCTGCCCGGTATCCACCACGATGCCCATCTGGGTCTGGGTTAGGTAACCGCTTAGCATAGCCGTCACGTCGTAGGTGCCGGCGGCGATCTCCATGAGGTAATATCCCGTTGCATCGGGATGCACGCTCACGGTATCGGCCGTCACGGTGACCTGTGTAAGGTCGCCGCCACCGCCCTGGAGTTCCACCATGCCTTCGATATACCCGAGGTCGGAGACCCATTCCAGGCTGAAATCGATGCCGGTAATGGTCTGCCCGTCGAGCACCTCAACATTGTGCACGGTGTCGGGTGTATAGGTGGCAAGGCTGGCGGTCACATCGTAATTCCCGATCCACACCTCTAAAGTGTAATTGCCGCCGGCATCGGGATGAACCATGGCACTGCCTGCCCTGACCTCGACATCCGTCACGTCGCCGTAGCCTCCCGTCAGGCTCACATGGCCCTGGATATACCCGGTGGGGAGAGCATCGAGGTCCAGGTCGATACCGGTACTGGTTTGCCCGATGGTCACTCCAACGGAAAAAACGGTATCGGGCGAATAGCCTGCCAGGCTGGCCGTCACGTCATAGGTGCCGTGGAGGATCTCCATGGAATAGAAGCCGGTCTGGTCGGGATAAACGCTTACATCGCCGGCAGTGACCTCCACCTGCGTGACGTCGCCGCTGCCGCCCACAAGGGTCACCGTGCCTTCAATGTAGCCGGTTTGCGGGGCATAGGGCCCCAGGCTGCCGTCGAGCTGGATGTTCTGGGCATAGATGTCGCTGCTGCCGCTCCGGTCGTCCTCCCAGGAGGCGATCCACTGGTTGTTGTCGTAATGGTTGGCCACGGGATGGACCTTTGCCGAGCTGACCGAACACATCAGCCTGGTCCCCGGCGTCCATACGAAGTCGCCGTTGGCATCGATGCGCATGGCCTTGATATGATAATCGGTGCCGCCGGAGTTCTCTTCGTATAAGGCCACCACGTCGGTGGGCGAATGCCTCATGGCAAAGGGATATACGTCGGTACCCGAGAGTTCGATGAACACCTTGCCGTTGGTGGGCCACAGGCGTGATCCCGAGGGGGAGAGTTTCTGGCCGTAGAGGCCTCGGTTGTTCTGGTCGGCATCCATTTCGTTCCAGAGCACATAGATGTCGGTAGTCCCCGGCGGGAGGGCGAGCTGGGGATACATGCGTTCGCGGCCATAGGGCGTGGCAGCCTCCACCCCATTGGCCTGGAAGAGGATTGATCCGGTGCTGCTTATGTGCTGTACATATACGCTGGCATCCATGTTGTTGTCGCGGTCGTCGTGCCAGGCGATGTAGAAACCGTCGCTGCCATCGTTCAGCATCGGAAAGATCTGTGTCCATGCCGAGATGCCTGCGGCATTGCTGATCACCGCCGGACTGGCCCATACGGGGTCGCCGTCAGTATCATAACGCTGCGCATACACGTGCCGTGTGGGGGAATAGGAAGGGCCCGTATCGTGGAAATATTTCAGGATCACGTCGTCGGTGCCCACCGGCATCAGCTGGGGCCAGGAATAGGTGTCGGGTGTGGTCAGTGTGATGCCGCCGGCACCCCAGAGCAGGTTGCCTGCAGCATCGACCTTCTGCATGATGATCACATCGTCGGCCTGCCAGGCGAACACCGCATTGCCCGAGGCGGTGACCACCACCTTGGGTGCGGCATCGAAGGCCGTGCTGTTACTCAGGGCGATGCCGTCGCTGCCCCAGGCAAAAGAGCCGTCGGGGGCGATGCGGTACGCCACCACATTGTTATTGCCCCCGTTGCGGATGTCCTGGAAAGCCAGGATGGCATAGCCCGTCTCATCCACTGCCATGTCCCAGTCGGTGAGCCAGGTCATCTGCGGATGGTTGCTGACGAGGATACCTCCCACTGCCCAGTAGGGATTGCCTTGGGCATCGAGGCGTTGCAGCCTTACATTGTAATTGCCGCTTTCGTTGGAGAAGAAGCCGATATAGGTATCGCTGTTGGTGCATGTCACCACCTTGGGGATGGCCTGATCACCGCTGCCGGTGTTGATCGCATTGTTCACGGAGGGATCGGTGCTCCACTGGGCGAAGCACAGGGCCGGCACGAGAAGCAGCAGGGCCGGCAGAAACAACATCTTTTTCATGATTGAGGGGATATGTGAAAATAAACCCCTAAGGTCATAAATATTTAAATACAAAAATTGTTTATGGATGAATGGGGATGGTTATTTCGAAACAAGAAAATCCTTCATGTCGGCCTGAAGGATCCTTTCAATGTTGGCCTGATCGCCCGGGGCTGTGCGTGTGAACAAAATGCCGAAGATGGGATATTCGCTGAAGTTGATCTTACGCAATTCCAGTACCTCCGTGTTGCCAAGGGCCCTGACGGCTTTGTCGTAATCGAAAGCTACAATATCTTTCGCTTTTATCCCGGTGGAGTTCTCGAGGATGACAATGCTGTAGACATGGTCGCCGGAAGCCTTCAGGATCTCATCCCAGTCGGGTTTCAGCTTGTTGATGTAATAGGTGTAAGGATTAAAGCGGAACGCATGATGCGTCAGGTCGGCGGAGGTGCACCAGGCCCCGAAGCGCAGGGGGTTGACCTCGATGGGTAACAGTTTCCCGCCATCGTCGATCCCCACCTCCACGTGGAGGGAGAAATTATTTAATCGGGCCCGCCGGCCCAGCTCCCTGAGAAAGTGATCGAAGATGCCGAGCTTTTCCCCTACGATGGTGCGGCTGGTGTTGTAAACCCTGTCGCTCACATCATTTTCGCCGGAGAAGGGGTGATGCATCACCCCCATGATCACCGCCTGTCCATGGTCGTCGTAATAGGCGTCGAAAGCATATTCCGATCCCCCGATACATTCTTCGATGATGAATGACCCCAGGCTGAGGACTTCTTCGGGATAGACCGAACGGATCTCTTCCAGTTCGGCCCTGATCTTTTCCTTCACGGCCTCCCAGCCCAACGCGTCGAACACCTTGTGCACGCCCATCGAAAAGAAACCCACCGAGGGCTTGATGATGAAAGGCATCGGCAGCAGGGAGGGATCAATGTCGTCGAGCCTGTCGGCCGCTACTTCCCGGAAAAAGAATGCCGGATACATATCGGCGAGCAGCCTCCTGAAGGCGGCCTTGTTCTTGAATTGGCCGATCTTTTCGGGCAAGCCTGAGAAGGCGAGCTTGTCGTAGATCCATTTCAGGGCATTTTCGGAGGTGGTGTGCAGGTTGACGGATGGATCAATTTTGTATCTGGAGATCGCTTCAGCTTCGCTCAGAAGCCCGGGCACTGGCTGCTGAACGACCATCCCGGTGTCGAGGGCGTGGATATGGCCGTCGCGGACGGTATTCATTAAAAAGTCGGAAACGAGCGGTTTGTCGAGGAGGATCATCGGCAGTGTTTGTGCATAGTTGGCAAGCCTGTATCAGTCACGTAAAGGGTTCATTGATTATTCAATTCCGGAATAATGATGGGCTCATCCCAGCTCGCAGATCCGTTGCAGGGCCTCCACATCATTCAGTGTAATAACCTTCCCCTTGATCTCGACCAGCTTGTCGTCCTGGAATTTCTTGAGGATGCGGATCACGTTCTCAGTCGACATGCCAGCCAGTTCGGCCAGCTCCCTGCGCGTAATGTCGAGTTCGAAGGTGTCGGTCTTGAACACCCGTCCGGCCAGGCACAGGAGCAGGTCGGCGAGCCTGCCATACGACTGGCGGTGCATGAGGCAGAAGAAGCGGTTGTTGATCTGGTTGCTGTTTTCGCCAAGGATGCTGATCACTTTCGAGGCGAAGTGCCCGTTTTCGTATATCAGCTGCCTGAACGTATTGATATCGATAAGTTTTGCGATGGAACGCTGGTACGCGGCAGCCGAATACTGAAAGGTCTCGGAACCGTCCGACAATGACGACAGTCCGATGAGGTTGCCGGGGCTGATGATCTTGAGGATGAGGGTTTGGTTGCCCTGCTCCAGGTATACCTTTACCAGTCCTTCGCAAAGAAAGATCACATGCGAGGCGAAGGCGCCATGCTTGGCGATGATCTCTCCTTTGTTGTATTCTACGCTTACCTGTTTTTTTTCGAGCAGGGCCAGCTGTTCTTCGGTCAGTGCGTCAAAACACCTGCAATGATCATCGGCCACGGTACAACTTGTCCTAACTGCAGTCATATCACTTCGTGTTCATTTCAACCGGCACAAATATAGGGCAAATCATCGTAGAAATTAATACTGATAAGTAAAAACATTGATCTATATCAATATTACGGCAGACCAGTATCATATGCCCGGGTCATTTTGAAAAAGTCCTTCTGTTAATTTTGTAACAACCGTATTTACTACAAAGCAAATAAACCAAAAAGCAATGAGGAAGTTATCGATTATCGCGTTCGTGCTGTTTTTGCCCCTGCTCCTGCTGGCGGTGATACAGCTGAACGATTCCCTGAATGATCCGGGGGTGAAGGTCGTGAACTACGTGAAGAAAGCGGACCGCAACAACACCCCTTCGGTGGATCACACCAAATTTGACATCCTGAATGAGCCTTTTGCCGATGCCCATGCCGTGACGGCGGCATGTCTCAGCTGCCATACCAACCGTCATGAGGAGATCATGAAGACCTCTCACTGGCGGTGGCAGCGCACCGAGGTGCTTGAAGGGCGCGGCGAGGTGCCTCTGGGCAAGCGCAATATCCTAAACAATTTCTGTATAGGCGTATCTGCCAGCGAAGCCACCTGTACCCGTTGCCATATCGGGTATGGCTATGCCGACAAGGATTTCGACTTCGAGGAGCCTACCAACATCGACTGCCTGGTATGTCACGATAAAACGGGTTCCTATAAAAAGGCAACCGGTGGTGCCGGCTATCCCGACCCCAGTGTCGACCTCAACCATGTGTCGACCCATGTGGGCAGCCCGGGCAGGGACAACTGCGGCGTTTGCCATTTCTGGGGTGGTGGCGGGAACAACGTCAAGCACGGCGACCTCGAAACGGCCCTGCTCGACTGTTCGCGTGAGGTGGACGTACACATGACCACCGAAGGTGAAGACATGAGCTGCGTGGATTGCCATGTCACAGAGAAACACCAGATGGCGGGGAAACTCTATGCCCTCTCGTCGGAAAACAAGAACAGGGCAACCTGCGAACAGTGCCATACCGACAGGCCGCACAACGACAAGATCCTCGACGAGCACAACATCAGGGTGGCCTGCCAGACCTGCCACATCCCCTATTATGCCAAGGTGAACGACACCAAGATGTACTGGGACTGGTCGTCGGCCGGCATGCTCGATGAGCATGGCGAAGCCTTCCACACCCCCGATGTCGACGGCAACCACAAGTACATGTCGATCAAGGGGACTTTCGTGTGGGATAACAACGTCGTTCCCGAATACTACTGGTTCAACGGCATTGCCGACCATCACCTCATCACCGACATCATCGACACCATACCGGTGCAGATGAACACCCTCGATGGTGCCTATAAGGATAAGGGCAGGTACCAGAAGTCGTCGGAGCCCTCTAAAATATGGCCGGTGAAGGTCCATCGCGGACGCCAGATCTACGATGTGGTGAACAAAACTTTTATCCAGCCCAAGTTATGGGATAAAGAGACAGGCAAGGGTGCCATGTGGACGGATTTCGACTGGCATAAGTCCTCAGAAGCCGGCATGGCATACCTGCAGCTGCCTTACAGCGGCGAATACGACTTCGTTGAAACCGAGATGTACTGGCCGCTCAGCCATATGGTCTCCCCGGCTTCGCAATCACTGAAGTGCATCGACTGCCATACGCGCAACAACAGCAGGATCGCCGGACTCGACGACTTTTACCTGCCCGGAAGAGATAACAACAACAAGATCGAGGCTTCGGGCATCACCCTGATCTTCCTGGCCTTTATAGGGGTGATGGTACATGCCATCTGCCGGATCATCTACCGGAAACGCTGTCCGTTAAACCAAAAGCTACAGGGAGGAAACTGATCATGAAAAAAGTATATTTATATAAAGGGTACGAACGTTTCTGGCACTGGACCCAGACATTGCTCATCTTCTTCCTGATGCTTACAGGCTTTGAGATACACGGGAGCTACAAACTGCTGGGTTATGAAAATGCGGTGAGGTGGCACGACAATGCCGGCTGGGCTTTCCTGATCCTTATCGTTTTCACCATCTTCTGGCACATCACCACAGGAGAGTGGAAGCAATATGTCCCTACCGTGAAGAACCTGAAGGCGCAGATGAGGTATTACCTCACGGGCATCTTCAACAACGCGCCCCATCCCACGGGAAAGCGACTGTTAAGCAAACTCAACCCGCTTCAGCGGCTGGTATATTTCGCTCTGAAAATACTGGTGATCCCGGTCATGGTCTTTTCGGGTTTCCTTTACCTGTATTTCAATTATCCGCTGCAGGGTGTGGAACTCGACAGCCTCCAGCCGGTGGCATACATACACACCATCGGTGCCTACATCCTCATCGCTTTCGTGATCATCCACCTTTACCTGATCACTACCGGGCGTACGCTTACTTCAAACCTGAAGGCCATGGTTACCGGATGGGAAGAGATGGAAGAGCGTGAAGCCGAAGTGGTGATGAGGCAGGTCATCGAAAGTGCCAATGATGTTGTGCGCCCGGTCGACCAGCGGAAAAAGAAGAAAAACACAAAAAAGTAAATGTCATTATTTTAATACATTAAATCAATGCGGTCAACA
>CAZHYA010000074.1:0-9456 GCA_964536525.1 uncultured Bacteroidales bacterium
AACGGAGTTTATCCCGAGCCCTGTCGAGGGGCCACACCCCGAAAAATTGTCAATTCTGTGTTCTGTCTTGGAAATTTGAAATCGCATTTTCAAAATCGAATATTACATTGACAATACAGAATACAGAACTCAGAATTTTACATTCTTTGCGGGTGCAAAGATAATTCTTTTAACGGGAAAACGAAAATTAACCAGGCAGTTAAAATTTTTGTTCTGAGATTAGAGTTTAAATTCAAATGTAATAAGTCCGGTACATATCTATTCACAAAAAACAGCCATCCTTACATTTTAAGGATGGATCAACTGGAAAACCAGTCAAACTGACCACCCACTCCAAAGGGTGGTCAATTTGGACCGGCAGGAGGATGGTCAGCTTGAGTCGGTCAAGGGTGGTCAATTTATCCGGTTTTTGCACTTTATTTAAAAATAATGTGATTTTACTTGCGATAAACCCCTAAAAAAGGGGTATATTGCAAGTGATTTTACAAGAAAAAAATAAATGGAACATTCATATAGACATACTGCTGATTATATAGATGATCTTAAATCTAATGGGAAATATTCTTTTAGTACAGAAGATCTAAATAGCGTTCTAACTAAGGATAATAAGAACATTAATAAAGATCTTAACAGGTTAAATCAAAAAGGGGAGATTTATAATGTTCGCAGAGGTTTTTATATCATCATTCCAGACCAGTATAGAAACATGGGCCTGGTCCCAGTAGAACTATTTGTAAATGACTTAATGAAGTACATTGGGAAGAAGTATTATGTTGGTTTGTATAGTGCTGCAATGTTGCATGGAGCAGCTCATCAACAACCACAAGAATTCTATATTATCAATGAAAGTCCTGACATTAGGAATATTAAAAAAGACAGGCTAATCATTAATTTCTCAGAGAAGAAAAGCTTTCCTGAATATGGAGTTGAAGAGAAAAAGACGGATACTGGCTTTATACAGATTTCAGGAAAGGAATTAACATTTTTGGACTTGATCTTCTATGAGAAATCAATGGGTGGGTTAAACAGAATAATTACTGTATTAATTGAATTGTCGGATGAAATGAAACCCGGATTGTTTAGGAAGGTACTTAAAAACGACTTCCCCATTTCAGTTTGCCAACGTGCTGGATATATTCTTGAAGAGGTTATTGGAAACTTCGAAATTGCTGACCTGATAAAAGAGCATTTATCAAAAAAGGATTTCAGGACAACCCTTTTGAGCCTATCAGGCAAAAATTCCGGATCCAATAATCAAAAATGGAAAGTCCAGGTTAATATTCAATTAGAAAGCGATTTATGATCCCAAGAGGATTTATTACGGAATGGCAGAAAAACGCTCCCTGGCAGACTAATGCCCAAGTGGAGCAGGATCTTATTATTGAAAGAGCCCTGGTTGAAATTTTCTCTGATGAAATGATTAGAAGTAACCTTGCATTTCGTGGAGGTACAGCATTGCACAAGATATTCCTTAAACCTCAGGTCCGATATTCAGAAGACATAGATTTAGTACAAATCACCCCAGGCCCCATTAAACCAGTGCTTGTTAAAATCGGTAAGAAACTGGCATTTTTAGGGACGAAAAGAAGTGTAAAACAAAATGTAAATAATACAACAATCATATACCGATTTCAAACAGAAATAGAGCCCGTTGTTCAAAGCAGGTTGAAGTTAGAAATTAATTGCATGGAGCACATTAACATAATGGGCTGGAACCCTATAAAACACCGTTTAGAAAGCTCTTATCACAAGGGTGAAACTGAAATTATATCATACAATCTAGAAGAACTTTTAGGCACAAAACTCAGGGCATTATATCAAAGGAAAAAGGGCAGGGATCTTTTTGATCTATTCTATGCACTCGAGAACGCAGATCTTGATACAGTAGAAATAGTTAAGTGTTATCGGGAATACATGATTTTTTCTGAAGGGAAACCAAAAACATCCAAAGAGTTTATTATAAATGTGGAAGAAAAAATGCAGGATGATCTTTTCCTAGGTGATATAACTGCATTAATTAGGCCAGAGATAAAGTTTGATATGAATGAGGCTTATGATTTGGTAAAACAAGAATTAATTGATAAAATCTAAACAGTCCACCCTCACCAAAGCCCTTCCAATAAAGGACTATATCGCTTTACAATAAATTATCCCGGACTGCTCTCCTGATCCCCGTCATCATGCAGGGCTGGATGCAATGTAAAGGAATTACCCTATTGTAATCATAATTTATTATGTTTTTTTGCGATTATACTCTTGTGATTTCGTATATTTGTAAAAAAATGAAGCCATGATACATCGAATCATTCTTGATCAAATCAAGAATAACCTGTTTAAAGGCAAAACTTTAATCCTGTTAGGTCCCCGGCAATCCGGTAAAACAACCTTACTTGATATGTTGACGCATGAGATTAACGAAAAGGTATTAATCCTTGACTGTGACGAACCGGATGTAAGAAAAGAACTGACTGGTGCCACTTCAACCCAACTTAAACAAAGGACAGGAAGTGCCAAGGTTGTAATGATAGATGAAGCTCAAAGGGTAAAAAATATTGGGATCACCCTGAAACTCTTCCATGATAAGATCAAAGATGTTCAATTAATTGTGACCGGTTCATCCTCACTGGAATTAACGGGAGAGACCAGTGAACCCCTGACCGGCAGGAAATATGAATACTTCCTGTTTCCATTATCAACAGAGGAGATGATTTCCGATACAGATCGTACGGTCGAAAAAAGACTGCTAAAGAACAGACTTCTTTATGGGATGTATCCCGGTGTCATAAACGAACCGGGAAATGAAAGAAAGATTTTAAATAATCTGGCAGGAAGCTATTTGTATAAGGACATTTTTACTTTTCAGGATGTTCGCAAACCGGAAATCATTGAATCCCTGCTGGAAGCTTTAGCGCTGCAAATTGGAAGTGAAATTTCGTACAATGAACTGGCAACTTTACTGGGAATAGATCAAATAACCGTTCGTCGATATATTGATCTCCTTGAGAAAACATTCGTAGTCTTTAGATTAAGGTCATTCTCCCGCAATGTGAGAAATGAATTAAAAAAGTCAAGAAAGATCTATTTCCATGATAATGGAATAAGAAATGCCATATTATCAAACTTTAGTGATATAGAATTACGGACAGATAAGGGAGCGCTATGGGAAAATTTTCTTGTTAGTGAAAGAATAAAACTTCTAAATAATCACCAGGTATACGCAAATAAATACTTCTGGCGAACCACACAACAACAGGAGATCGATTATATTGAGGAAAGAGATGGCCAGATCTCTGCTTATGAGTTCAAATGGAATATGAATTCCAAAAAGAAGATTCCTCAAACTTTCGTAAAAGCATATCCTGAAGCAATTTCTGATTTAATAACCACTGAAAATTATCTTGATTTTCTGACAACTTAGGCGGATGTTTTCACTGTCAATTATAATACCCTGTTTTTGTCAATACTGACAAAAAAACCCGGGAATAAATCCAAAAAAGTTATAGGAAAGCAATGACAGGCTGCGCCACACCCCGCGAAAATTGCCAATTCTTTGCGCATGCAAAGACAATCCTTTTCTCTGTTCAGTTTACGATAAGCTTAGTGTGCTCAGCAGGCAGGCCGTTTTTAAACAAAATAATATAATAGATACCGCCAGGGAAACCAGAAATATCAACTGCCGTAACTTCTTCGTTTAAATACTTACTGTATTTCGCTTTACCCAAAAAGTCGGTTATCAGGATTTGATTCCGGGTTTTCATGCTATGAGGATGGATGCGAAAATAAACAAGTTTTGAAGCAGGGTTTGGATAAACTGTCATCGTTTTGCTCGTTTGAACGGGTTCATTTATCCCTACAGCCAGAGGATTATCACAATCATAATTATTCACCTGGATGAGCGGGAAGTCATCATCTTCGTAGCAGCTGAAAAAAAACTCATTGTATTCAACTGCAATGCTGGTATCGCAAGAGTTTGGCATAGGAAACAAATAACGGTCGTATGCTCCGAACCTGCCTATTACTCTTCCGTAAAGCCAGAAACTGGCATCGGGGCTGGAGCTTACATAAAGCATGGGCCAGTATTGTCCGTTGAGGTTGACCATATCCGTATATTCAACATATACGATTGAACGGCTGCATAAGAATTCATTTGTATCAACACCCAAATCCCATGAGTGCCCGCCAACCGCATCCATGCAAGACAAAATTGAAAACTGATCTTCATTGTAATAAAAAACGGTATCATTTTGCATAAAGGTGAACCTGGGTTGCAGGGTATCCTTATCAAGGGGGATATAATTCCAGTTCGGTGGTCCGCTGGGAACATATGATTGCTGGACTACCTGAAGGTATTCGCATGGCTGGCCGTCGATCACGGTATCGCTGATGTATGAGATCTTGTGATATCCCTTCACGCCCCCGGGAGCTTCATAATTATAATACCACACTGCGTTGGAAGAGATCCAGGTCTGGGCCATGGCAGGCTCAATCAGAAGGAATGTTATAAGGATCAGCTTGATACATTTGTGAGCATTCATCGCATTATGTTTTTATGTTGTATACGGAAACCGTTAAGCCATTATAGGATCAGTCGACCTTTTTCGATCACATACATAAAATGCTTCCTGAAGCTTAAGCCGATGGGCAGCGTCGTACCATTTACCACAACCGATTTGCGTTGTATCGCCTCAATCTTATCAATAGCAACAATATATGAGCGGTGTATCCTGACGAAACATCGCTCCGGCAGAATATCAACGAGCTTTGACAGGCTTTGCAGGCTCATGATACGCTGATCTGCTGTTTGTATCCTGACGTAATCCCTCATCCCCTCAATGTATAAGATGTCCTTATAATTGATCTTTATCATTTTCCCTTCTGTCCGCACAAACAAGTATCCGGACTGGGGCACATTATCTTCGCTGCTGATCAGCTGGCCTTTTTGCCGGCTCCTGACACTCAGGGCATCGTAGGCCTTGCCAACAGCCTGCATGAAACGCTGAAAAGAAAAAGGTTTTAAAAGATAGTCGGTTACGTTGAGGTCATAACCCTTTATTGAGTATTTGTCGTAGGCCGTGGTCAGAATGATCACCGGCTTTTCATCCAAAGCTTCAAGCATTTGTATTCCGGTCAGTTCTTCCATCTGTACATCCAGGAATACCACATCAACCTTATGATTATTGATAAAAGTGAGGGCATCAATGGCATTGTTAAAACTCCCTGTCAGTTCCAGGGTGTCAACACGCTCAATGTATCCTTTGATCTTTTCAATGGCAAGCGGTTCATCATCAACTGCTAAACATCTGATTTTCAAGAGTAGTATATTTTTAAATCAACAATATATATGTTGTGCTCTGTTCTGATCTCAAGGTTGTGTTCGTTCGGGTAAATAAGCTGAAGCCTTCGGCGCACATTCATTAAACCAATTCCCGGTGTTCCGTCTTTATTGGCATCCTTGTTCTGATTCATGAAGTTGCTGATCCTGAAATGGAATTCATGACCATTCCGTTCTGCCAGGATCTCAACGCCCGGAGCCGTTACATTTTTACTCCCATGCTTAAAAGCATTCTCTACAAAGGGGATGAGTAACATTGGCGCAATTTCCAGGTCCGAAAAACTTCCCTTGATCTGGAATTTTGTAAAGTCCTTTTGATCGGTACGCAATTCCTGCAAACGGATATAGCTTTTCAGGTAAGAAATTTCAGTGTTCACAGGAACCCTGTCCGTGCTTGCTTCATAAAGCATGTAGCGGAGGATCTCCGACAACTTGATCACCGAAGCAGATGCAAGCTCCTGGTTCAGAAATATCAATGAATCAATGTTGTTAAGGGTATTGAATAAAAAATGAGGGCTTATCTGGCTTCTGAGCAAGGCCAGTTCGCTCGATTTGTTTTGACTTTCAAGTTCTATTCTTTTTCGCTGGTTGATGAACAGTTGTCGGAGAAAAACCAGGCTGGTGAAAATGGCTGTACCAGCATAGATATTGAAAAAGGAATACAATGGATAAAAATCCCAGAATCCCTTGTTTTCAAAATAACCCGGGTAAAATACAGGATAGGAAATATAATACAGAACGATTCGCTGCAGAAAGACAAAGAAGGTAGCGGAGAGTAACAGCAATACCGAAAATAGCAGGTATTTTTTTCTGAATATAAGGTTGAATATCAAAAAATACACTGTAAAGTATGCCGCGGCCACATCTACCCAAATGCTAATGAACAACCGGCCAAAAATATTCGCTATCCCCTGTTCAGGCTGAAAAACCATTAACTCAAGCAGGTGAAAACACAGGTAGCAAACCCAGAAAAGGACATGCAAGGTGATTAGACCTTCCTTTCGGGCAAAAAAATTATTTTCTATACGAACCATAAAACCGTTGACCTTTTTCAAATATAGATCATATCAGGCAAAGATCATATCAATTCCTGCTTTATCCATAAATATTCGACAAACATGCCTCGTGGCCGGACCAACAGTATACTTAAGCCTGCAAATTATATTCCCGGGCCACATATATCAAGCTGCAGGGAAAACCACAGGATTGGTCGATTTGATTTGCAGTTCTGCATGTTATCAATAATATTTGGCCAGATGATTTTTAATGAACATGATTTTCCGGATCAGGAAACAATAAAAAAATTAGCTATGAAAAGAGAGATTTTTCTTTTTACCCTTTTGTGCATCTATGGGTCCCTGCTTTTATCCCAGGATATTTCGTTTGAGCAACATGTTATCGCAAATGATTTTGTTGATGGCTATGATGTCTGGCCCTGCGACCTCAATGCCGACGGATATATTGATATCCTGGCATGCGGGAAAGGATCAGGCGGACAGCTTGCATATTGGCTGAATGATGGAAGCAACAATTTTTCAAAAACCATTTTAAAGCAGGGCCTTTCCGGGGCAAGATCAGTGCGGGCAGAAGATATGAATGGAGATCTTTTACCCGATATCGTTGCTGCCGGATGGATAGCCAACGATATTATATGTTTCATGGGAGCAGGAGATAATACCTATGTTGAACAACTTGTCGACGGGGACTTTATTGGGGCACATACCATTGATCTGAAGGATGTGAATGGTGACGGCGCATTCGATATCCTTTGTTCCGGATTTGACTTTTATGGCCATAACGGTGAGATCGCCTGGTGGGAAAATGATGGCCAGGATTCGATCAGCTGGTCAAAACACCTGATATCTGAACGTTTCCAGCAGAGCCCTTTTATTTATGGGGAAGATATGGATGGAGATGGCGACCTGGATGTAATCGCTTGCGGTGAACTGAATGGCGAGATACTTTGGTGGGAAAATGATGGATCGGGAATATTTACAGGAGAATATATGGTCGATTCCATATTTTATTCCGCCCATACCGTAATCGCCCGCGATGTAGACCTGGATGGAGATATGGACATACTGGCAGCCGGTTGCATGAATACCAGGCTTGCCTGGTATGAGAATGACGGATACCAGAACTTCATTAAACACGACTTAAGTCCGAACGGAGGAGACCTCTGGCTCGATGCTGCTGACATGGATCTTGACGGTGACATGGATTTGGTGGCGGCTGCCATGTCGGCAAGCACGCTTAAATGGTATGAAAATGATGGAAACCAGCAGTTTACCAGGTATAATATCGACGGTACATTTACAAGCGGATTTTCGGTTATCCCTGTCAATATGGATAATGATGGCGATATCGACCTGCTCGCCATCGGATATTCTTCAGATAAAATATCCTGGTTCGAAAACAATGCCGACAGTACAACCCGGACAGCCGAACTTAACCCTGGCCCCGATTTGGATGTGCCGGTCTTTCCTAATCCATGTTCCGATTATATCAACATAAAGAAGGATTACGATGGAATGGCACAAATCTCTATTTTAACTTCGTCAGGAAGCGAGCTCAGAAGGCTCTTTTCACCCGATAAGCTGACAACGATCTGGGTGGGCAATTTACCAAAAGGGATATATTTTTTGATTGTCAGGTCCAATCATGATAAACCGAGGTTATTCAAGTTTGTTAAAAGATAACCTGTATTAATGGTTTAAAAGCTTGCCGCATCCTGGATCCGCACCCCCCCGATCCGGTCAATTTGTCAGCAAAATATTTCTAACCGGAAAAACCTAAGCTGCTGTTTTTCTATTATATAAAGTTTTTGGCATACTTTATGACAAAGGCTTTCCATCTTAATCATTGCCTGAAAAAATGTAATTTTGACAAGACAATATAAAATATACAAGATACAATATTCAATATACAAAATTAAATACCCAAGACCCAGGACCCAGGACCCAGAACCCAGCACCCAGAGCCCAACACCATCCAAAACAACATATCATGACCGGAAACACCGAAAAAACCAAATGCCTGATCATCGGATCGGGCCCCGCGGGTTACACCGCCGCCATCTATGCCGCACGTGCCGACCTCAAACCCATGATGTACCAGGGGCTTCAGCCGGGCGGACAGCTGACCACCACCACTGAGGTGGAAAACTTCCCCGGCTATCCCGACGGCACCCAGGGCCCTGCGATGATGGAAGACATGAAGAGGCAGGCCGAAAGGTTCGAAACCGACGTCCGCTGGGGCATGATCACAGAGATCGACCTCTCCAAACGTCCCTTCATCGCCAAGGCTGACGACGGCAAGGTAATCGAGGCCGAAACCGTGATCATCGCCACCGGGGCCACAGCCAAATGGCTCGGCATTGAAAGCGAGTCGGAATACAACGGCTACGGCGTATCGGCCTGCGCCACCTGCGACGGGTTTTTCTATAAGGGCAAAGATGTGGCCATCGTGGGCGGCGGCGACACGGCAGCCGAAGAGGCCACCTACCTGGCCAAACTCTGCAACAAGGTATACATGATCCACCGCCGCGACGAGCTCCGGGCCTCCAAGGCCATGCAGAAGAAGGTCTTCGAGACCGCCAACATCGAGATGGTGTGGGACCATGTGCCTGTGGAAGTGGTTGGCGAGAAGGAAGGTTTTGGCAAGAAAGTGACCGGCGTGAAGGTGAAGAACGTCAAGACCGGCGAACACAAGACCCTCAAGGTCGACGGGTTTTTCGTGGCCATCGGCCACAAGCCGAATACGGAGATCTTTGCCGGACAGCTCGAGATGGACGAGATGGGGTATATAAAGACAGAACCCGACTCAACCAAAACGGGCATTGAAGGCGTGTTTGCCGCCGGCGACGTGCAGGACCACGTGTTCCGCCAGGCCGTCACCGCCGCGGGTACCGGCTGTATGGCAGCCATCGAAGCAGAACGCTGGCTGGGATCGTAAAAGGTACAGGGTTCAGGGTCCAGGGTGCAAGGTAAAGGAAAATGAATTGAATCAACCCTGCACCCTGTACCGGGCACCTGTAACCCGTCAGTATCCGTACACCCTGCCGTCCAGCTTATCCACCTTCACCCTGAAAACCATCACATCGTTCACCGCCGGGGCGTTGAAAT